>DASXSZ010000097.1:0-6800 GCA_036505735.1 Solirubrobacterales bacterium | reverse complement strand
TTTACCGAGCTGCGCCTCTCACCGCAGCTGCGAGGAAGACCTACAAGCGGCGACGAGCATTTGCCGCCCGTGTCCAATCGAAGCAACTGTGTGAGTCGCTCGCGGCTTCCCCGGTCTCTCTTTGCAGGAAACGCCGCACTTTGGCGGCAATTGCCGCGATCGCGGACAGCAACGGCCCGCCAACGCCGCCGCGAATGAGAACATCTGAAAACAGCAACTAGAGGAGCGATTGACGAATGGCCGGAACGAATCTCAATGTCGTCTGTATCACCGGTAATTTGACCAAAGACCCCGAGCTGCGCTCGACCCCCAGCGGAACCTCCGTCTGCAAGCTTCGAGTGGCCGTCAACAGCCGTCGCAAGGACGGCTCCACCGGCGAGTGGGTCGACAAGCCCAACTACTTCGACGTCACGGTCTGGGGCGCGCAGGGCGAGAACTGCGCCAACTACCTCTCCAAGGGCCGCCCGGTCGCCGTCGAGGGACGGCTCGACTGGCGCGAATGGGAGGCGCAGGACGGATCGAAGCGCCAGGCCGTCGAGATCATCGCCAACAGCGTCCAGTTCCTCGGCTCGCGGTCCGACAACGCGGGTGGTGGAGGCGGTGGCAACGGCTTCCAGCCGAGCTCCGACGTCCCGGCCGATACCTCGGACTTCGAGGGTGCGTCCGTCAGCTCGGGCGGCGGCTCGGACGACGACATCCCGTTCTAACCGTCGGACCCGCCCCGGGTCCGCTCGCTATCGTTCCTTCTCCAGCCGGCACGGCTCCCGCCGTGCCGGTGGCATGAGATGGCACGACAGCAGCGACAGCCCCAGCAGAGTGGCGGCCGCAGGCGCCGCGGACTCACCGACCGCGGACGGCCGCGCAAGTACACCCGGATCAACGTCGAGCAGATCGACTACAAGGACCTGAACCTGTTGCGGCGCTTCATCTCCGACCGCGGCAAGACCCGCTCCCGCCGCGTCACCGGACTCTCCCGGAAGCACCAGCAGCAGCTCGCGCTGGCGGTGAAGCGCGCCCGGGAGCTGGCGCTGCTGCCCTACGTCGGCGAGCGCTAGATCGATGGCTCAGGCCGTTCTGCTCAAGGACGTGGAGGGGCTCGGCGAGGCCGGCACCGCGATCGAGGTCTCGCCCGGCTACTTGCGCAACTACCTGGTCCCGCGCAAGCTGGCCCAGCCGGCGACCAAGGGCGCGCTCGAGGACGCCCAGCGGAAGCGCGAGCGTGCCGAGGAGGCGGAGAAGAAGGCCGCCGAGCGAGCCGGCGAAACGTCGGCGCTGCTCTCGAAGACGGTACTGACGATCAACCATCGTGCGGGCGAGGACGGCAAGCTTTTCGGCTCCGTCACCTCTGCGGAGATCGCGGAGGCCATCCAGGCCGCCCGCGGCATCAAGGTGGACCGCAAGAAGATCCGCCTCGAGGAGCCGATCCGCGAGACCGGCACCTTCATGGTCGACGTCGAGGTCGGCGGCGGCGTCACCGCGTCGGTGAAGACGATCGTCGCCGAGGCGAAGTAGCGCGCGCAAAAACCGGGCTTCCTTTCCACGCACGAAACGTGCCCGGAACAAGCAGGCCGCAAATAGCCTGAACTTGGCTGCGGCGGCTCGTGGCCTGTGATTTTCTAGCCAGGCTCGCGCGGGTTTGGTTCCACAACGGGGCAGATGGGAATCCGCCGGGCCCGTATCCAGACTTGAATGGAGACTCGGCCCACCGGCCGGGCGGTTCCCTGCGCGAGAGAGGAGCAGTTGGCGACCAACGGAAAACCCGGCATCGTCCCGCCCCAGAACCTGGAGGCCGAGGAGTCCGTACTCGGGGCGATGATGGTCTCGGAGTCGACGATCGAGCCGGTGCTGCTCGACGTACGGCTCCACGCCGACGACTTCTACCGCGATCGCCACCGCACCATCTACGAGGCGATCATCCGCCTCAACGAGAACGCCGACCCCGTCGACGTCCTGACGGTCTCCGAGGCGCTCGCCCAGCGGGGCCAGCTCGACGAGGTCGGCGGCCGCGACCTGGTCGCGAGCCTGGCGGCCAAGGTCCCCGCCCCGGGCAGCGCCAGGCACTACGCACAGATCGTCAAGCAGAACTCGCTGATGCGCCGCCTCGACCTGGCGGCGAAGACGATCCAGCAATCCGTCGCCGAGCGCGACGGCGAGCCGTCTGAGCTCGTCGAGCAGGCCGAGCGGCTCCTTTTCCAGGTCGCGCACGAGGAGCGAGCCGTCGACTTCCGCGAGATCGGCGAGATCCTCCACGACGAGATCGACAAGCTCGAGGCGCTCGCCAGCGGCACCTCCGACATCACCGGGACGCCCTCGGGCTTCAGGGATCTCGACGACAAGACCGGCGGCTTCCAGCCCGGCAACCTGATCGTGATTGCGGCAAGGCCGGCGATGGGTAAATGCCAAGGAGGAAGGACCCTCGTCTACGACGCCCACTCTGGTGCTCGGAGGCGGCTGGACGAGGTTGTTGCGTCTCACGAAGCGGGTCAAGAGATTTGGATCGCGGCCGTCGGCTCCGACCTGAAGATGCGCCCCGCGCGCGTTTCACACGCGATCAGAAGCGGCAGGCAGATGCTCTACCGCCTCACAACCCGGCTCGGTCGCGCGATCGAAGCGACCGCGAACCATCCGCTCCTCACCTTGGAGGGCTGGCGCCCGCTCGATGAGCTTGAAGTTGGGTCCCGGGTCGCCGTACCTCGTCGGCTCCCGCGGCGGGGTCCCGCGCGTGAGTTAGGAGATCACGACCTCGTTCTACTGGCAGGGCTCATTGCGGACGGATCGATCATCAGCGGCACTCCCATGTTCACGTTCGGCGACGAAACCTCTGAGCTGGTTCAGGAGGTCAAGAGCGCCGCTGAGGGCATTGGGGTCGGGTTCAACATCGGCCCCGATCGGCGCTACGCCTATCTGAGCCGTGGAAGGATGGCTCACCGGGAACATCTGGGTCAGGCGAAGAACCCAGTCACCGAGCTATGCCAACGCCACGGCGTCTACGGCAAGCGATCCGAAGACAAGTTCGTCCCGGATGCCATCTTCGAGGCTCCGGATCATCAGATCGCGCGATTCCTCGCAGTCCTGTTCGGCTGTGACGGCTACGTACATTGCACGGAACGGCTGGCGCACATCGGCTACACGACAATCAGCGAGCGGCTCGCCGGCGACGTCCAGCACCTTCTCCTCCGTCTCGGAATCGTTTCCTGCATCAGGGCACTCAAGCGGAAGGTGTATGAGGGAACGAACAAGGTCGCTCGCGAGGTCCGAATCACAGATCAGCGATCGCTCGCGCGATTCGCGATGAGCATCCGCATTATCGGCAAGGAGCAGGCCCTGAGCTCGGTACTCGAGCGGCTGGTCACCACCACCTCGGGGACCAACGTCGACACAGCTCCCATCGAGGTTTGGGACAAAGTGCTCGCGGCGAAAGGCGAACGCAGCTGGGCCGACGTCAGCGACGCAGCCGGCTACCCGCGAAACCACAACTGGCACGTGGGCAAGCGCGGGCTGTCACGACTTCGCCTACTTCAGATGGCTGACGTTCTCGAGGCTCCCGAGCTGGAGGAGCTCGCCGACTCCGACATCTGGTGGGACGAAGTGGCCGCCATCGAGAAGATCGGTGAGGAAGAGACCTTCGACCTCACGGTTCCAGACCACCACAACTTCGTGGCAGATGACGTAATCGTCCATAACAGCACGCTGGTCTGCGACTTCGCCCAGAACGTCGCGGTCAAGCACCAGAAGCCCGTCGCCCTCTTCTCGCTGGAGATGTCCGAGATGGAGCTGGCGCACCGCTTCATCGGCTCGCAGTCGCGAATCTCGAGCGACCGCCTGCGCAAGGGCAAGGTCTCGAGCAAGGACTGGCCGAAGGTGGTGAAGGCCTGCAACCAGCTCGAGTCGGCGCCGCTCTGGATCGACGACTCCTCGGATCTCGGCCTGCTCGAGCTGCGGGCGAAGGCGAGGCGGTTGCAGGCCCAGGAGAAGGGCCGCGGGAGCGAAGGACTCGGGATGGTGATCGTCGACTACCTGCAGCTGATGCGCAGCGACGACACGCGCGCCAACCGCGTCGAGCAGGTCTCCCAGTTCAGCCGGGGCCTGAAGATCCTCGCTCGCGAGCTGATGGTCCCGGTGATCGGGATCTCGCAGCTCTCGCGGGCCCCCGAGCAGCGGCCCGACAAGCGCCCGATCCTCTCGGACCTGCGCGAATCGGGCGCAATCGAGCAGGACGCCGACGTCGTGGGCTTCCTCTACCGCGACGACTACTACAACACAGAGTCCGAGGATCCGGGCGGAGCCGAGCTGATCCTCGCCAAGCACCGCAACGGCCCCGTCGGCACAGTCCGCCTCGTCTTCCTCGAGCACTACCCCAAGTTCGCCGACCGGGCGCGCGAGGAGATGCCGGTGGAGCAGGCGGCCGGCGAGGGCCCGCCCCTCCAAGACCTCGCGGACGCCGAGGAGCTCTGAGTTGGCCGGTACCCCGCGGTCCGGAGAGCGTCAGCCCTGCAGGCTCGGCATCTGCGATGGCTCCGGCTGGATCCTCGGCCCCGAGGATGTCGCCCGTCCCTGTGAGTGCCGCTCGCGCATGGTCGCGCAGGCCCGGCTGCGCGGAATCGACTCGGTGATCCCCGCCAAGTACCGCGGGGTCTCCTTCGATCGCCCGCCGGTCACTCGGATCGATGACTTCGTGGTCAAGCGGGTCCGAGACTTCTGCGAGAGCCTCGACGCCAACCTCGATCACGGCAGGGGGATGTGGTTCTTCGGCAATTCCGGAACCGGCAAGACGACGCTGGCCATGCTGATCTCGCGAACGGCGCTCGAGGCCGGGCGGTCCGTCGCGATCTACTCGCTTCCCAAGCTCCTCAGCCGGATCCGGCAGACCTACGACGCCGAGATCGGAGAGCAGTCCTACTCCCAGTTCTTCGAGCGGCTCGCCACCGTCGATCTGCTCCACCTCGACGACCTCGGCTCCGAGAAGCAGACGGAATGGGTTCTCGAGCAGCTCTATGCGCTGGTCAACGAGCGGTACGAGCGCCAGCGCTCGCTGGTCGTCACC
This sequence comes from Solirubrobacterales bacterium, assembly GCA_036505735.1. Lineage (GTDB taxonomy): Bacteria > Actinomycetota > Thermoleophilia > Solirubrobacterales > 70-9 > DASUPK01. The sequence continues at coordinate 1,756 of DASXSZ010000097.1, read as the reverse complement.
AGCAACTTCGAGGACGACGAGCTCGAGAAGCAGCTCGGCACGCGCATCGTCTCTCGCTTGATCGACATATGCGGCGATCCGGTTTTGCTGTTCGGCGAGGATCGCCGTCAGCACGTCTCGGCCGACGTCGCCACCTCGCTGGGGGACGGCGGCTCGGCGCTCGGTCCGCTGGACCACTAGAGGGGCTGCAAACTCCTCATAATCTGGCGCCGTGCCTGGAATCGTCATAGTCGGCGCCCAGTGGGGCGACGAGGGAAAGGGCAAGGTCACCGACCTGCTCGCGGAGCAGGCCGACCTCGTGATCCGCTTTCAAGGCGGCAACAACGCCGGTCACACCATCATCCGCGACGGGGAGACCTTCAAGTTCCACCTGATCCCCTCGGGGATCCTCTATCCCGGCAAGACCTGCGCCGTCGGCAACGGGGTGGTGATCGACCCGGCCGTGCTGACCGGGGAGATCGAGGAGCTGCGGCACCGGGGCATCGACGTCAGCGGCCTGCGCGTCTCGGCCAACGCCCACGTGATCATGCCCTACCACGTCAAGCTGGACACCGCCGGCGAGCTGAAGCTGGGCAAGCTCGAGATCGGCACCACCAGGCGCGGGATCGGCCCCGCCTACTCCGACAAGGCCGCCCGCCTGGGGATCCGGGTACAGGACCTGCTCGACGCGAAGATCCTCCGCAAGAAGATCATGACCGCGATGGAGCCCAAACAGCAGATGCTCCGTCCCTTCGCCAAGGACCCCGAGCTCGATCTGCACACGATGGTCGAGACCTACCTCACCTACGGCCACCGCCTCGAGCCTCACATCGCCGACACCGCCAAGCTCTGCTGGGAGGCCCTCGACGCCGACCGCACGGTCCTCTTCGAGGGCGCCCAGGGCACGATGCTGGACCTCGACCACGGCACCTATCCCTTCGTCACCTCGTCGAACCCGGTGGCGGGGGCGGCCTGCATCGGCGCCGGCGTCGGCCCCGGCGACATCGATGAGGTCTGGGGGATCGCCAAGGCCTACGCCACCCGCGTCGGTGCCGGTCCCTTCCCCAGTGAGCTCGAGGACGACCTCGGCGACCTGCTCCGCGAGCGGGGCGGCGAGATGGGAACCACCACCGGGCGGCCCCGGCGCTGCGGCTGGCTCGACCTGGTCGCCCTCCGCTACGCGGTGCGCCTCAACGGCATGACCGCGCTCGCCGTCACCAAGCTCGACGTGCTGGCGGGGATCGATCCGCTGCGGATCTGCCTGCGCTACCGGCATCCCGAGGGCGCCGTCTTCGACGAGTTCCCCTACCACCAGTCGATCATCCACATGGCCGAGCCCACCTACGAGGAGCTGCCGGGCTTCGAGGCCGAGATCGGCGACTGCCGTCGCGAGGAGGACCTGCCGCGCGAGGCTCGCGACTACCTGGCCGCAGTCAGCGACCATCTCGGCATTCCTATCCGGCTGGTCGGCGTCGGCCCGGGCCGCGACCAGGTGATCTGGATGGGCCGAGAGGCGGAGCCCAGGCTGCGCGCCGCCGCTTAGCGATGTCGCAGGAGGACGTCGAGCTGCTGCGCAGGCTGCAGGCCGCCTGGAACGCCGGTGAGGAGATCGAGCTCGAGGATTTCTTTCACCATGTCTCATGGAGTTCCGAAACGGCAAGATCGTCCGCTGGAAGGACTTCGGCTCGAAGAAGAAGGCCCCGGAGGCCGCTGGCCGGGCGAGTTAGGCGAGCGCGCCGGTGCTCGCCAGCTCTTGGGTGCCGAGCTGCGGGATCAG
>DASXSZ010000096.1:0-30912 GCA_036505735.1 Solirubrobacterales bacterium | reverse complement strand
ATCTGGGCGCCGTGGCGCCTCGAATACGTGAAGGACGCCTCCAAGGACATCGAGAGCGAGTGCATCTTCTGCGCGAAGCCCGGCGAGGGGGCCGAGCGCGACGAGGAGAACCTGATCGTCAGCCGCGGAAAGCACTGCTTCGTGATCCTCAACAAGTTCCCGTACACCAACGGGCACCTGATGGTCGCGCCGTACGAGCACGTCGCGACGCTGCAGGACCTCGATCCCGAGACGATCGCCGAGATGATGGACCTCGCCCGGCGCGGCATGACCGCGCTCGAGGCGAGCTATGCGCCGCATGGCTACAACGTCGGCTTCAACCAGGGCCGTGTTGCCGGAGCGGGTCTAGAGCACCACATCCATATGCATGTCGTCCCGCGCTGGGGCGGCGACACGAACTTCATGCCCGTCCTCGGAGATACCCGCGTGATGAACCAGACCCTCGAGGACAGCTACCGGACGCTGCGCGGCGCCTTCGGCTGACCATGGCGATCACCGCTCCCCCGGCCTCGATCTTCAAGGCCTACGACATCCGCGGTCTCTACCGCGAGGAGATGGACGGCGGAACCGCCCATCTGATCGGCCGCGGCTTCGCGCGGGTCCTCGCGAGGCTTCGCGGGAAGGAGCCCTCCGAGCTCCGCGTCGGGCTCGGCCGCGATATGCGCCTGAGCGCCCCCGAGATGGCCGCTGGGGTGCGGCGGGGCCTGGTCGAGGAGGGGGTTACGGTCGTGGACGCGGGCCAAATCGCCACTGAGATGAGCTACTTCCTGGTCGGCTCGCGAGAGCTCGACGGAGGGGCGATGGTCACCGCCTCGCACAACCCGAAGCCGTACACAGGGGTGAAGCTGATCAGGGAGGGCGCCCTGGCGCTGTCGGGGGATGCCGGGATCCAGGACGTCCGGGCCGAGATCGAGGCGGGGCTGCCCGACCCGCCCGGGGGCGGAACCGCAGATGAGATCGACATCTACCCCGACTTCCATCAGCACATGCTCTCCATCGTCGACCCGGATGTGATCGGACCCCTCCGGATTCTGGCCGACGGCAGTGACGGCATGGCCGGGCCCATGGTCGGGCCCCTGCTCGAACGGCTCAACCTCGAGGTCACCACCAGCCGCTGGGAGCCGAACGGCGACTTCCCCGAGAGAGGCCCGAATCCACTCCTCGAGGAGAATCGCCGCCTGCTAGTCGAACAGGTCAGGAAGGGGGGCGTCGACCTGGCGATCGCCTGGGACGGCGACGCGGACCGCTGCTTCTTCATCGACGGCGAGGGCAGCTTCTGCGACGGCGACTTCGTCTGCGCGCTGCTGGCGCGCGCGGCCCTCGTCAAGGAACCCGGGGCCACGGTGCTCTATGACCCGCGCTCCAGCCGCGCGGTTCCCGACACGGTCGCGGCGGCCGGCGGCAGGTCCGACCTCAGCCGCGTGGGGCATGCCTTCTTCAAGATCCGCATGCGCGAGACCGGCGCGGTCTTCGGCGGCGAGGTCTCGGGCCACTACTACTTCCGCGACTTCTACTGCGCGGACTCGGGGACGATTCCGGCCCTGCTCATGCTTGAGCTGATCTCGCGCGAGGGCCGCCCGCTCCACGAGCTGATGGCAGAGTTCCGATCCCGCTACTTCATCTCCGGCGAGATCAACTCGGAGGTCTCGGACCAGCAGGCCAAGATGCAGGAAATCGCGGAACGCTACTCCGACGGCGAGATCGGCTGGCTCGACGGCGTCTCGGTCGGCTACCCGGACTGGCACTTCAACGTTCGGCCCTCCAACACCGAGCCGCTGCTCCGCCTCAACCTCGAGTCGCTGGTCTCCCGGGAGCACATGGAAGCCAAGCGGGACGAGGTCCTCGGATTGATTCGCGAATGAGCCGGGATTTGGACGCGGCGGACCCGGCGGTCTGGCAGCGGATAGCGGATGCAGGAATCCGCGTCATGCGAATCCCCACCCCCTTCCAGGTCGGGCGCGTCAATACCTACCTGCTCGAGGACGAGCCGCTCACGCTCGTGGACTCGGGGCCCAACTCCGGCAAGGCCCTGGACGAGCTCGAGCGCCAGCTGGACGCCCTAGGGCACCGGATCGACGACGTCGAGCTCGTGATCGTTACGCACCAGCACATCGACCACCTGGGGCTGGTCGACATCGTCGCCAAGCGCTCCGGCGCCGAGGTGGCCGCGATCGACGTAGCCGTGCCCTTTCTCGAGAACTTCGGGGACGACGCCGAGCGCGACGACGAGGAGGCCGCCGCGCTGATGCGACGCCACGGGATCTCCGAGGAGGTCGTCACCGCTCTGCGCCAGGTGACGGGCAGCTTCCGCGCCTGGGGGTCGAAGACGAAGGTGAACAGGCCGCTCCACGACGGCGATGTGCTGGAGCTGCGCGATAGGCGGCTCGAGGTGCAGCACCGCCCCGGCCACAGCCCTTCGGACACGGTTTTCTGGGATGAACAGCGGCGGATCCTGCTCGCGGCGGATCACCTGATCAAGCACATCTCCTCGAATCCGCTGATTTCCCGGCCGCTCGATGGGTCCCGCGAGCGCACACAGGCCCTGGTCGCCTACCTCGAGTCGCTGAAGAGGACCCGGGAGCTGCCGGCCGAGATCGTGCTCTCCGGGCACGGCGAGCCGATCACCGACCACGTCGGGCTGATCGACCAGCGGTTCGCTCTTCATCAAAGGCGCGCGGAGAAGCTCTACGCTCTGATCGCCGAGCAGCCGCGGACGGGCCACGAGCTCGCCCAGGCTCTCTGGGGCGACGTCGCGGTGACCCAAGCGTTCCTCACCCTCTCGGAGGTGATCGGCCACGCCGACCTGCTGGTCAACGCCGGTCACGTCCGCGAAGTCGAGGATGGAGAGGTCGTGCGCTACGAGGCGACCTCGGACCTGCCCGCCGACCGGCTCGGCGACCTGATCCCGGGCGGTAACCCCGTGCTCAGCCGGGGTTAGGAGAAAGGCGTGGCCACGATCGCCCCTGCCCAGAGAGAGCCCGCCCCCGCGGCTCAGGCCGTGCCACTCTCCCCCGACGCGGCGAAGAAGCGGATGCTGATCATCGTCAACCCGTACGCGACCACCGTCTCGGATCGGCTCAAGAACCTGGTCGTTTACGCGCTCCAGTCCCGCTATGAAGTCGAAGCGGTCGACACCGAGGCCGCGGAGCACGCGATCGAGATCGGCCGCGAGGCCCGCAGCGGCGGCTACGACATCGTCGTCGCCTTCGGCGGCGACGGGACGCTCAACGAGGTGGCGAACGGCCTAGCCGGGACCGATGTGCCGGTGTCAGTGCTCCCGGGCGGCTCCACCAACGTCGTCTGCAGGACCCTCGGGATCCCGAACGACGTCGTGGACGCCACCGAGCACCTGATCGGGCTGGCGGACGACTTTCATCCCCGCAAGATCGACCTCGGTCGCTGCAACGGTCGCCATTTCGTCTTCGCCTGCGGCGTCGGGCTCGACGCGACCGTCGTGAAGCGGGTCGATGCCCACCCGCGGCTCAAGGCTCGGGCGCGCCAGTGGTATTACACATGGGCCGCGATCACCGCCTTCTACCGGCACTACCTGCGCGACCCGGTCCGCCTCGAGCTCGAGATCGCCGGCGAGAAGCACGAGGGCGTCACGGCGATCGCGCAGAACTCGGATCCCTTCACCTACTTCGCCAACATCCCGATCCGTATCTGCGAGGACATCGGCTTCGATGACGGGACCGTCTCGATGGCCCTTCTCAATCGCGCCAAGCAGCGCGACATGCTCCCGGTCGCGACCCGCGTGCTGAGCCGGCGGCTGCATGTCTCCAAGCACCGGCAGATCGAGGAGTTCGACGACGTCGAGGCGGCGATAGTCCGCTCCATCTCGATGGACGAGGAGTACCAGCCCCGTCCCTTCCCGGTGCAGGTGGATGGGGACTACATCGGCGAGCACACCGAGCTGCGGTTCTCGGTCGACCCGGGTGCGCTGACGATCGTCGCGTAGCTTTGATTCGGCTGCGGTCTTTGTGGCCGCCGTTTATTTGTGCTTCGCGGTGAAGCTGACCTTCGTCTTCCCCGCGGAGCAGAGATCCTGGGCGGCGAAGTGGTAGATGGCGAAGCCCTCGACCTCCGTCGAGCTCACGAAGTGGCCGCTGATCTTGTCGAACTTGTTGCCCAGGAAGGTATGGGTAAAGGTGAACGAGCGGTCCCTGCCGAGCTTCTTCGTCACCGTCCCGTCGAGCGTGAAGACCGGGGTCGACAGGCAGGGGCCCCTGGCGACCGTCGGCTCCGTGGTGAGCGTCACCTTCCCCTTCTTGAGGACGAACTCGATCTTCCGGAAGGAGGGGCTGACCGCGTCCTGAGCCGTCTTCCCGCTGTACTTGCCGCTCTTCAGGGACACGCCGGCGCCGGCGAAACCCGGCCCCGGGGCGGCGATCACGATCAGCGCGAGCAGGAGTGAGGCTCGGATTAGCCACCTCGTCCGTCCCGTGGGCGCTCTCCTGCGTGCTGTGGTCGCTCGGGTCAAGGGTCCCTTCCTGGCCCCCCGCGCTCTGACAGTATCGCGGACCATGGCCAAGGGGGACCCTAACTGCCGGTTCTGTCAGATCGTCGCCGGTGACGAATCGGCGCACGTGGTCTTCGAGGACGAGCGGACCGTCGCCTTCCTCGACAACCGCCCGCTCTTCCCCGGCCACTCGCTGCTGGTCCCCCGCGACCACCACGAGACGCTCGCGGACCTGCCCGACGACCTCTTGGGCCCGCTCTTCTCGAACGCCCGGCTGCTCTCCGTCGCCATCCCGAAGGCGATGAGGAAGCCGGGCTCCTTCGTGGCGCTCAACAACGTGGTCAGCCAGAGCGTGCATCACCTCCACGTCCACGTGGTCCCGCGCAAGCCGAAGGACGGGTTGCGGGGCTTCTTCTGGCCGCGCTCGAAATACGACTCTGAGGATCAGATGCGGGAGGTGGCGGAGCGGGTGCGAGAGGCGGCCGAGGCCGCTAGCTGAGCTTGCCCTTGGCCGTGGCCGGCGACCCGAACGGGACGTTGGCCGTGACCGTCACCTTGGCCGTGCTCCGGGCCCTGAGCTTGCTCTTCCCGGCCTTGTTCAGCTTGACGAGCTCCACCTGCGGGCCGGCGGCTAGTGAGACCGTGACCCTGCCGATGACTGCCTTACCGAGCATGGCCGTGAGCGTGGCGCCGTCGACCGTGGTGTTGGTCGTGACCCCGACCAGCAGTCCCTTTTTGACCGCCTTGGAGAGCTTCTTGCTCTTCAGGCTGAGATCGGCGTGGGGCCGGGCCACCGGGGTGCCGGAGTTGGTCACGGTCAGAGTCGCCTGCATCGTGCTCGGGTGGATCGTGCAGAAGAACGTGTAGTTGCCAGCCGTCAGGTACTGGGTGCCATCGACGGCTGCCGTCTGGCCACCGGAGATCGTCGGGCTGCGGAAGAGGGCCTTGCCGTCCGGGCCCGCCGGGTGCGCGGTCGCGTTGTGCGTGCTGCCCGTGACCTGGAGCTGAGCGACCTCGCCCTGATCGATCGTGTAGGTCGGAGCCGAGTACATGTTGTCGGCTGTCCCGACGATCGGAGCGGCGCCGAACGCCACGCCCGCAGCCAGGACCACGCCGGCGATCGCCAGAGCGAGCACCATCCAGAGCGGCCTGCGTCTGTCCCTCCTCCTGACCACTTGCTGGTTTATACGCGAGATCCGCCCGGCGGGATTGCCGGATTCAGCCCGTCGGGGTGACGCGGTAGGCGTCGAAGACGGAGTCGATGTTGCGCAGCCTGGAGATGCACTGCTTGAGCTGCTCGGTGTCGCCAACCTCGAGCACGAAGCGGTTCTTCACCATCGGGTGCTTGGTCGTGCAGCGGGCCTCGAGGATGTTGAGTCCGACCTCCGCGAACGTACGGGAAAGGTCCTCGAGCAGGCGGGTGCGGTCCCAGGCGTCCACCTGGAGCTCGACCCTGTAGGAAGACTCGTTGTCGCCTTCCCAGCTCACCTCCGTGAAGCGCTCCGGCGCCTTCTTGAGGGCCGCGACGTTGCGGCAGTCCTTGCGGTGGACGGTGATGCCGCGGCCGAGCGAGACGTATCCGACGATCTCATCGCCGGGGACCGGACGGCAGCACTTGGCGAGTCGCACGGCGACGTCGTCGATGCCCTTCACCTTGATGCCGAAGCTGGTCGCCTCGCGCGTCCGCCGCCTTGCGTCATCGGTCCCCTTGATCAGGCCCTCGGCCGGCTCCTCCTCGACCGCCTCGCCGCGCTTGAGACGCTGAAGCACCTTGTTGGCGACGACCTTGGTCGAGATCTTCGACTGGCCGAGCGCGATGTAGAAGTCGTCCGCCTTGCGGAAGCCCATCTCCCTGATCACGTCGACCAGCAGCGGCGAGCCGGCGAGCTTCGGATAGGGCAGGCCGCGCTTCTTGAACTCCTTGGCGAGCTGCTCGCGCCCCTCGTGCTCCGCGTCCTCGCGCCCCTCGCGCGAGAACCAGGCCCGGATCTTGTTGCGGGCGCGGGTCGTGCGGACGAGCTTCAGCCAGTCGCGCGAGGGGCCGCGGCCCTGCTTCGCCGTGAGCGCCTCGACGATGTCGCCGCTGCGCAGCTGGTAGTGGAGCGGGACGAGCTTGCCGTTCACCTTCGCTCCTACGCAGCGGTGACCGACATCGGTGTGGATGGAGTAGGCGAAGTCGAGTGGCGTCGATCCGGCGGCGAGATTCTTGACCTCGCCCTTCGGCGTGAAGACGAAGACCTCGTCCTCGAAGAGGTCGACCTTGAGCGCATCCAGGAACGCCTTGGGTCCGGTGTCGCGCTCGTTCTCGATCAGCTGGCGAAGCCAGGTCATCTTCTCCTTGCGCGGATCGCCGGAGGCGGCCCCCTCCTTGTAGATCACGTGCGCCGCGATCCCGTACTCGGCCAGCTCGTGCATCTCCGGCGTCCGGATCTGGATCTCGAGCGGGCGACCCTCGGGTCCGATCACGGTGGTGTGGAGGGCCTGGTAGGCGTTCGCCTTCGGCATCGCGACGAAGTCCTTGAAACGGCCGGGCAGCGGCTTCCAGAGCGAGTGGACGATGCCGATCGCGCCGTAGCAGTCCTTCACCGAGCCGACCAGGACGCGCATCGCGGTCAGGTCGAAGATCTCGTTGAACTCCCGCCCCTTGCGGGTCATCTTCGTGTAGATCGAGTAGAAGTGCTTGGCGCGGCCTGAGATCTCGGCCTCGATGCCGACCTTGCCGAGTTCCTTGGCCAGGAACTCACCGGCCTCCTCCACATAGCGCTCTCGCTCGATCCGCTGCTGGGCGACGAGCTCCTTGATCTCGTCGTACTTGCGCGGATGGAGCGTGGCGAACGCGAGGTCCTCGAGCTCCCACTTGATCGCGTGGATCCCGAGGCGGTGCGCCAGCGGGGCGAAGATCTCGAGCGTCTCGCGGGCCTTCTCCTGCTGCTTCTGCTTGGGCAGCGCCTCGATCGTGCGCATGTTGTGCAGGCGGTCGGCCAGTTTGATCAGGATCACCCTGACGTCGGTGGCCATCGCCACCATCATCTTGCGGTAGTTCTCGGCCTGCCTCTCGTCGCGGCTCTTGAAGGTGATCCCGGTCAGCTTGGTGACGCCGTCGACCAGCTGGGCGATCTCGTCGCCGAAGTCCTCGCGCACCTGGTCGAGGCTCGCGCTGGTGTCCTCGACTGTGTCATGGAGAAGTGCCGCGCAGAGCGTCGCCGTGTCTAGGCGCAGCCCCGCGCAGATCCGCGCCACCCCGAGTGGGTGCGTGATGAAGTCCTCGCCCGACTTGCGCTCCTGCCCGGCGTGGCTCTCGCATGCGAAGGCGAAGGCGCGCTCGATCTCCTGGCGGTCGATGGGCTCGGCAGCATCGGCCTTGTGCTCCTCGATCACCGCGAAGAGATCACCGAGGAGCGCCCGCTGGTCAGGCGTCAGCTCGCGCGTGATCGAGTCGGCCCGGGGCGTGCGGGACCGGCCGGCCGGCTCCCCGACGCGGGTGTGGCCGCGGCGCTCGATGTCACGGGACTCGAGGCCCTCGGGAAGGGCCCCGTCCTCGGTCTTGCTGGCTACGCCTGTTGTGCTCTGCTTCGCAGGAATCGGATGGCCTCCTGGTGCCTGGCGAGACAGGCCGCGTAGGCCCGCGAACGCCCCAGATCGGTCCTCTCCGAGGATAAAACCCGCAGCACCCGGGCGGCGCCATCGGTCCGCCATTCGCACAGGCCGAGCTCGTCCAGGATCGCCACGCAGCGAGCGGCCACCTCGGCGGGCCGCGGGTAGTCGGAGGGCCCCTGGAGGGCGGCTCGCAGCGCCGGCCCCTCGGCCTCGCCGCCAGCCTGGTGGAGCGCTCGCCAGATCTCACCGGTCGGGCCCCGCAGCTCCCATTCCCCGGTGAGGAGCCGGGCGGCGAACTCGAGCTCGGGAGTGCCCCAGGCCAGATGGAGGTATCCGGGGCCCGCGGGCGCCTCCCAGGCGAGCTCCTGAAGGGCCTCGCTGGGGGGCGGATCGATGACCACCACGTGCCTGAAGTCGGTCGGAGCTTGGGGACGAAGCGCGACCGCGGTCCAGTCGGCCAGCACCAAGCCGGCCGCCGGCGCGGCACCCAGTGCCCGATCGAGGGCGCCACTCCCGCAGCGGCAGCAGGCGATCCGCGGGAGAGCAGCCCCGAAGCGACGCGGGTCGGCGGCCGACGAGGCGAGCTTTGCCCGCCTCGCGGCATCGGCACAGATCGCGAGGACTGGCTCCCCGCTCGAGATCAGCTCGGCGAGCGATGCCACCGCCGCCCCGCCGCGGCGGTCGACCAGCTGGCGGCGGGCGCCACCTGCCGCCCTGACGTCGAGCAGCGCGCCGGGTCGCCCCCCGGTGACCCTGGCCAACTCGTGCTCCATGCGATCCCACCACGCGGCATCCGGCGCGGGGCAGCCCTCGCCGCAGCTCGCCTCGCCGCCGTCGCCGGCGGGCTCGAGGGGGTAGAGCTCGCGCACGACGACCCGCGGCTGCTCGGCGCCGTTCCAGCGGTCGACCTCCAGCTCCACGGAGAGATCGATGGGCTGGTCCTCGCGCTGCGAGATCTCACCGTTCATCCCGAAAGCCACGCCCACGGCTCGGCCGGCGCCGCTCTCGAGCTGAAAGCGCGCGTGCTTGCCCTCCTCGCCGAGTGGGCGCACCTCGCGCAGGCGGCCGGATGGAACGAGCAGGCGCGGGCCGGGGTTGCCAATTCCGAACGGGCCGAGGCTCTCCAGCTGCCGGGCGAGGTCCATCCCGATCCCCTCCCGCCCGACGCCGACCAGGGCGTCGAGCCGCTCGAGCCGCACCAGGTCCGCGGGGTCGATTCGCGAGGCGGCGTGCTCGACAAAGGCCTCGCGGAAGGCGTCCAGGCGGCCCGCCTCGAGCTCGAGACCCGCCGCCGCGCGGTGGCCTCCATACCGGACGAGGTGCGCGTCGCACGCGCCGAGCGCGGTGACCAGGTCGAAATCGGGAATGCTTCGCGCCGAGCCCTTGGCCCGGTCGCCTTTCACGGAGAGCAGGACCGTGGGCCGGAAGTGGCGCTCCACCATCCGGGAGGCCGCGATCCCCACTACCCCCGGATGCCACCCCTCGCCCGCGAGGACCAGCGCCGGAGCTTCTTTCTGGGATGGCGAAAGCGCCGAGCGAGCCCGCTCCGCTCCCTCCACGACCTTCTGCTCCGCCCAGCGACGCTCGGCGTTGGCGCGGTCGAGCTCGGCCGCGATGGCGGCCGCCCGCTCGGGGTCGTCGGTGAGCATCAACTCGACACCCGCGTCGGCTCGGTAGAGGCGCCCCGCGGCGTTGATGCGCGGGCCGAGGCGGAAGCCGAGGGCGCTCGCATCGATGGTCTCCGGGTCCACGGCGGCTGCGGCCATCAGAGCACGTAGCCCGGTTCGGGGGCTGTCCCGCAGGACCCGGAGCCCCTCGCGGACGAGGCGCCGGTTCTCGCCGACCAGAGGGACCATGTCGGCGACCGTGGCGAGGGCGACCAGATCGAGGTCCCGATCGCAGGGGTGTCGCCTGCCGCTCACCGTCTCCACGGCGCCGCGTCCCGCCGCGTCACTCAGGGCGATGGCGAGTTTGTGCGCGACCCCCGCGGCACAGAGCCCCTCGAACGGGTATTCGGAGACGACCGGGTGGACGACCGGGCACTCGGGGAGGCGCTCACCCGCAAGGTGGTGATCGGTGACCACGACCTCGATCCCGACGGCGCGCGCGGCGGCCACCTCCTCGACGGACCCGATCCCACAGTCGGCCGTGATCACGAGCTGGGTGCCGCGGCGACGCAGCTGCTCGACGCTCGACATCGTCAGGCCGTAGCCGTCCGAGAGCCGGTCGGGGATCAACCAGTCGCACTCGGCCCCAAGGGTCCGGAGCGTCGATACGAGGATCGCCGTGGAGCAGACTCCGTCGACGTCGTAGTCGCCGTGGATCGTGATCCGGCCACGCTCTCGGGCCACTGAGAGGACCAGCTCGCAGACCACCTCGATCCCGGTGAACTCGGTCGCGTCATGCGACTCGCGCGCTTCGAGGAACCGCCGGGCCGCATCGACCGTGCGATAGCCGCGCCGGACAAGCGTCACGGCAACTGGCTCGGCGAGCTCGAGCTCCGCGGCGAGCCTCCGCACCTCTCCGTAGTCGTAGGGATCAGCCTGGAAGGCGCGGGCGGGAGCTGTCGAGGCCATCCCCCCAAACTAAGTTCGCCCCCCGACGGAACCGCCCCGGCGCCGTAGGACCTTGTGAATTGGCGACTTCTTTCTGCATATCGGACAGAAGTCGCCAGCTACGGGCGGAGCAGCTCCCGAACGGCCCGAACCACCTCCGCGGTGTCTTCTTCAACACGCCGCCACGTGTAACGCAGCACGTCGTACCCGAGGACCGTCAACCGAGAATCGCGGGCGCGATCTTCCTCGAACGCCGAGCGGGTTCCGTGGGACTCCCAGCCATCAACCTCCACGATGAGGCGCTGGCGGCGCCAGAGGAAATCGACAACGAATCGGTCGACTCGAACATTGACCTCTGGCTGGGGAAGGCGGTGGCGGCGCAACAGCGCGAGGAATCTCGCTTCGAGCTCGCTGCGGGTGTGGTCCGTGCCAAATGCACAGCCGATCGGAAGGTCGAGAAACTCCGCCTGCCGCAGGACGGCTGAGAACTTCTGGCTGGGGAGAATGCGCCGGAGGTCCTTGAGCGTTCGCGCGGGCTTGGTGACCGGGATTCCCTTGCGGCGCGTGCAGTCGGCGGACACGAGCGTTTTCGACCGGTGCACCTGAATGCCCCTGCGCCTTGCGCGGCCACCGCCACCCGGGACACTGACGTCGACCAACCCGTGAGACGAGTCGCTTCGAAGTCGGGTACCTCGGCCGCTCGGAAGGATCCCCCAGAGAGCAGCGGCGCTTCGGTGGCTGAGGACGGCGCCATCGCCACAGGCGAGCACAGCTGCCATCCATTTCCCTTCATTGCTGAGGTTGGTGTGGCCGACTGAATAAACACCGCGGTGAATGCGGTGTAGGCGGCCGGCGCCGACTCGATCCGCGATTCGGCTGGGAAGCAAGCCAGCGGCGCTGAGCTGGGCGGCAGAAACCACTCCGTGCTGGTTAGCCGCCACCTCTGCGATTGCGGCGTCCCGGGTGTGATTGGCGGGTTCTTTCCGCATATCGGAAAGAAGTCGCCACTCCGTCGATTTCGCCCCCGCCCGGAGGCGCGGAGCTCGAGGTCGGCCCTAGATGTGCTCCGCCTCGACGCCCGCTCGCACGCCGATCGCGTAGACGATCGCCAGGCCGAGCAGGATGCCCGGCACCGCATAGAGCGCGGTCGCCAGGTCCGTGTCGCCGATCCCCTTGCCAAGCGCGATCTGGGCGATCGCCCCGCTGACCATCGCCCCGGCGGCGGCCCCCAGGAAGGCACCCACGATGCCGCCGCGGAAGCGGTCGGGCACGAAGACGGTGAAGTGCCAGAGCGCGACGCCCATCGTGAACCAGACCAGAGCGGCCATCAGCGATTCCTCCCGTGCTTCTTGCGGCGCCGCTGCCGGCGGCCACCCCCCTGCTGCTCGCGGACGCGCCGGAGCGCCGCTGCGCTTGCCTCGCTGAGCTCGGGCCGCTCGGGCTGCTCGGCCCCACCGTTGCCGTCTGCGGCGGCCTCCCCGTCGGCACCGTCTCCCGTCGCGCCGTCGCCCCCGTCGGGGCCGGGGTCGCGGCGGCTCGGCGCGCCGACGGGCGTGGGCGCCTCGGGCCGCTCAGTTGGCGCCGGCGGTGGGGCGACCGGACCGGGTGGCTCAGGGACGACTCCGGGCACCTGGGATCGGCTCGGCGCCGGGGCGGCGGGCGCCACCGGCTCCCTTGCAGCCTCTTCCTCCTCCTCGGGGCCGCCCTCGACGCGGGCGATCACGTTGTCCTCGGGGAAGGCGGGCACCACTCCGCGCATCTGCTCCGCGATCCGCTCACGGCGGCGGCGGTAGGCCGGCTCACGCTCCTTCCAATGGGTAAGGACGGGCGAGGCGATGAAGATCGACGAGTACGTACCGGATGCGAGGCCCACCATCATCGCGAAGGCGAAGTCCTTCAGGGTCGCACCGCCGAAGATGAACAGCACCGTGACCAGGAAGACGCTCGCCAGACCGGTGATCAGCGACCGGGTGAGAACCTCGCTCATGGACCGGTTGACGATCTGGGAGAAGGTCGCCCGCGGCAGCCGTGGGACGTTCTCGCGTATTCGGTCGAAGACGATCACCGTGTCGTAGAGCGAGTACCCGAGGATGGTCAGGAACGCGGCGACGGTGCCGCTGGTCACCTCCCTCCCCGTCAGCGAGTAGACGCCTCCCGTGATCAGGATGTCGTGGATCAGGGCGATGATCACCGGCACCGCGTACTTCGGCTCGAACCGGAACGCGACGTAGGCGCAGATCACCAGCAGCGAGAAGATGATCGCCTCGATCGCGCTCCTCGCCACCTGCTGCCCGAAGGTCGGGCCCACGGTGGTCGAGTTGAACCCGTTCGGCACGATCCCGTACTTCGACTGGAGCGCGGGCTGGACGCCCTGGATCTCCTCGGGACTCGCCTTCGAGTCGATCTCGAAGACATTCGTCCCCAGCTGCTTGTTCGTCGCCTTCGTGATCTCCGCGTCGCTGATTCCGGCGGAATCCACCGTCGAGCGGACGTCGTTCACGCTCGCGGCCTGCTGCAGCCCGACCGTGATCCGGCTGCCGCCCTCGAAGTCGATGCCGAGGTTGAGCTGCTTGGTCGCGAAGGAGATCGCGCCGATCAGCAGGATGCAGCCGGAGAGCGTGAAGAAGTATCTGCTCGCCTTGCTGAAGTCGAAGCGCCACTTGAAGCGCTGCTCGCGCGCCCCGAGCGCCGCGGGCGAGCGCAGGAAATGGGCCCGGCCGAACAGCCCGAGGAAGGCCTGGGTGAAGACCACGGCAGTGAACAGCGACGCGATCGTGCCGACGCCGAGGGTGAACGCGAATCCCTTCACGTTGGCGGTGGCCAGCGCGAAGAGGATGAACGCCGTGATCAGCGTGATCACGTTCGCGTCGACGATCGTGGCGATGCCGCGGCGGTAGCCCGCGGAGATCGCGCTCAGCATCGATTTGCCGCCCCTCGCCTCCTCCTTGATGCGCTCGAAGATCACGATGTTGGCGTCGGCCGCCACCCCGATCGTCAGGATCAGTCCGGCGATCCCCGGGAGCGTCAGGGTGATCGGGATCAGCTTGATCAGGGCGAAGAAGAGCAGGCCGTAGATCGCGAGCCCGACAACCGCGACGAAGCCCAGGAACCGGTAGTAGACGAGCAGGAAGAGGCAGACCAGGATCAGGCCGACGATCCCGGCCTTCAGCCCCTGGTCGAGGGCCTGCTGGCCGAGCGTCGCGGAGACTGTCGAGCTCGAGATCTGCGTGAGATCGACCGGCAGGGCGCCGAACTGGAGGATCTTGGCCAGGTTCTGGGACTCGTCCAGGCTCAGCCCATTGATCTCGGCGCCTGTCCGCCCGTCGATCCCGTTCGGGTTCTCGACGAAGTTGACGATCGGCCGCGACTTGATCTGCTGGTCGAGGACGATCGCGAAGTGGCCGGAGTACTGGTCGGCGAGCTGGGAGTTCCCGGCCACCCCAGGCGGCGCGTTCTGGAGGCCGCGCTGGGCGATCGCCTTGGTGACGTCGGAGAACTCCGTGCGGCCCGTGTCGGTGAAGTTGAAGGTGACGATCGGCTGATCGAATTGATCGAAGCTCGGCTTCGGGTCTGTGATGTCGGTTCCCGAGAGCGCCGGCCGGTCCCTGATCACGAACCACTCGGCGCTGGGATCGTTCGGGTTGTCCGGCGCGGCGTTGCCGTTGAGACCCTCCTTCTCGACCACCACGGTGCCCTGCGGGACGGTGAGGATCTCCGAGTTCGGCGGCCGCTTCTGGCCGGGCAACTCGGAGAAGAGGTCCTTCGGCGTCTCGGTTGGGCCCGCGATGTATTGATGCGTCTGCGAGTTGAACAGGTAGTAGCGCGGCCCCGCGGTGGTGCACTTGTTCTCGAAGCAGTTCGGCTGCTGCTGGGAGGCAAGCTTGACGGCGTCGTAGAGACGGCCGAACGTGGACTCGCTGCGCGGCACGTTGGTCTTCGCCGGGTTGGGGATGACGTTCGGCTCCCAGTCGTAGAAGTACAGCTGCGCGGTCTGGCCGACCTGCTGGCTGGCCGTCGTGGCGTTGCTCACATCGGGCAGCCCGACCCGGATCGAGTCCGAGCCGACCCGCGAGATCTCAGGCTCGGAGACTCCGAACGCGTCGGTCCGCTTGCGGATGATCTCGATCGCCCGGTCGATGTCCGACCCGTCGATCGACGGGTTCTGCGGGGTCGGCCGAGCCTGGAAGATCAACTCGGTGCCGCCCTTCAGGTCGAGGCCCAGCGTCGTCTTCTTGCTGGCGACGACGATCCCCGATCCGATGACCAGCAGGGCGACGAACGCGAGGATGAAGATGTTGCGACGGCGGTTGCTCACGGCTTTGAGGGGGTCACGCTAGCGGTCTGAGGCGAGGTGTCCGCCCAACATTGCAACACAGCGGAGGGCCGACATATTCGGCGGCCAAAAAAAAGAGCCGCCGCGTCTACTCCGGCGTCAGGACGAGCAAGAGGCCACCGTCGTCGTCATAGGCCGGGAAGACATCGGCGACCGCCTCGGTCGGCAGGTCTCCCTCGGCTTTGACGGCCACCTTCTTGCCCAACGAGCGGACCCCCCATTCCAGGGTGGTCTCGATCGGGTCCGTCTCACCATCGCCGTCGGTGTCGGCTGTCTCCCCGCCTTCCCCCTTGTCGATCCACTCCAGCCCGAGCACCTCCCGGACCGGGCGGCCGATCACCTGCTCATCCTTGAGGCCCGTGAGCTCGAAGGCTCCCTTGCCGAGGTCGAGGACCTTGCCGTCCTGGTCGCAGGTGAAGAAGGCCGCGCCCGGCGCCGGCATGTAGTCGTCGAGCAGCTCAAAGAGGAAGCCGAAGCCGCACTTCGAGCACCCCTTGGGGCGGGTGGAGAACCCCGCCGTGCGCTCCGCGCTCAGTTCCCTATTCCCGCAGTTCGGACAGATGAAGTACGGCATTCCTGCCGAAAGGCTAGCCGACGCCTGAGCGCGGCTTCGCCATCAGATCGCGGCCACGAGCGCCCGGCCCCCATAACCGCTCGGGGCTTTGCCCCTCGCTCAGAGTAGGCCGGCCTGGTGGCCGCTGGGGACCGGCAGCCCGAGGTGCTCGTAGGCCCTCTCGGTGAGTACCCGCCCGCGGGGGGTCCGCTTGATCAGCCCCTGCTGGAGGAGGTAGGGCTCGAAGACGTCCTCGATCGTGTCCGCCTCCTCGCCGATCGCGACGGAGAGCGTCGAGAGGCCAACCGGCCCTCCACCGAACTTCGACGCCATCATCACGAGGAGCTGGCGGTCGTGGCGATCAAGGCCGGCGCGGTCGACCTCGAGCATCTCGAGCGCGTCGGAGGCGAGATCGCGATCGACGCGGCCGCGGCCCTTGACCTCGGCGAAGTCGCGGACCCTCCGGAGCAGCCGATTGGCGACTCGAGGAGTCCCGCGCGCCCGCCCGGCGATCTCCTCCGCCCCCTCCGCGTCCACCTCGATGCCGAGGATCCCCGCCGAGCGCAGCACGATCTGCCTCAGGTCAGCCGCCTCGTAGTGCTCGAGGCGGTGACAGACGCCGAAGCGGTCCCGGAGCGGCGTCGTCAGCAGCCCCGTCCTCGTGGTGGCGCCGATCAGCGTGAACGGCGGCAGGTCGAGGGTCACCGTGCGCGCGCCCGCTCCCTGCCCCAGGACAACCGGCAGCCGACGGTCCTCCATCGCGGGATAGAGCGTCTCCTCGACGGCCCGGCCGAGGCGGTGGATCTCGTCGATGAAGAAGACGCTCCCCGGCTCCAGCGCCGTCAGGAACGCGGCGATATCGGCCTTGCGCTCGAGCGCCGGTCCGGCCGTCTGCACCATGGGCACCTCGAGCTCCGCGGTGATGATGTGGGCCAGCGAGGTCTTCCCGAGTCCGGGCGGGCCGGCGAGCAGGACGTGGTCGAGCGCCTCGCCCCGCCGGCGGGCCGCCTCGATGAAGATTCCCAGCTGCTCGGTGACCTGTACCTGGTTGACGAAGTCCTCCAGCCGGGGCGGCCTCAGCGACCGGTCGAAGTCGTCGTCGGCTCCGACCGCACGGGCGTCGTGGATGACGACCTCCACCTCGTCGTCTTCAACGCCGGGGGTCCGGATCCCCTTGCCGGGCTCGACGCTCATGGGGCCTTTGCCCCCGCCGCGCGGCGCAGTGCCACCTGCACGAGCTCCTCGGGGCTCTCGCCCTCGGCCTTCGAGAGGAGCTTCTCGGCCTCGGGCGGCGTGTAGCCGAGGTTGAGCAGCCCCTCGCGCGCGAGCGCTCGCGCGTCCTCATCACCGGCCGCGATCGAGGGACCGTCGGCATCGGTCTCGATCTCGCCGGCGACCTTCTCGCGCAGCTCGACGATGATCCGCTCCGCCGTCCTCTTGCCGATCCCGGGCACGGCCTGGAAGCGCTTCGCGTCCCCGGCCGCGATCGCCCTGAGCAGCTCCCGCACGGGTCCACCGGAGAGAACCGCCATCGCCACCTTGGGCCCAACGCCGCCGACCGAGATCAGATGGAGGAAGAGATCCCGCTCCTCCTCGCTGGAGAACCCATAGAGGCTCAGCGCGTCGTCTCGCGCCACGAGATGGGCGTGAAGCGAGGCCTGCTTCCCTCGCGCGGGCACGGCCTTGAGCGTCTCCGCCGAGACCGCCAGGCGGTAACCGACGCCATGAGCGTCGATCACGACGTGGTCAGGTCGGCGAACCAGAACCTCTCCGTTGACGGAGGCGATCATGCGACCTGATTCTGGGCGCCGGCCCGGATGCCTTCAGCCCGCCAAACGCTGGCGCGCCGCGATCGCGGGCGCTGCCCCGGTCCGCGCCCGACCGAACTGTCCGGCGGCGCTGCGGGTGGCGGCGGTTCCCGCGTGGCAGATCGCCACCGCAAAGGCATCGGCGGCGTGGTCCGGCGCCGGGGGCTCGGGGAGGCCGAGGAGGCTCGCGACCATCCGCTGCACCTGGCGCTTGTCCGCCGAGCCCGAGCCGCAGACCGCCTTCTTGACCGCCTGGGGCGTGTAGTCGAAGCAGGGCACCTCGTGCTTGGCGGCGGCCACCAGCGCGGCGCCGCGAGCCTCGCCCACGCTCAGCGCCGAACCGACGTTCTTGCCGAAGAAAAGCTCCTCGAGGGCCATCGCCTTGGGTTCGTGCCAGCGGATCAGCTCGCCGAGCGAGTCGTGGAGCTTCGCCAGCCGCCGCGCGACCGGGAGGTTCGCCTCGGTCTCGATCACGCCGCCATCGAGCGCGAACATCCGCTCTCCCGTCGTGCGGACCACACCGAATCCGGTGTTGGCAGTACCGGGATCGATGCCGATGACGATCATCGCTCCATTCATTCTCGACCCCACGGCGGATGTCCTTTAACGGGTCTGGAACAACAACTCGGACGCCGCGCGAAATAGCCCGTATCGCTAGCCCGCCGCGGCGGCCTTCTCGAGGATCTCCTCCGGCACGTCGAAGTTGGCATGGACGGAGTCGACGTCATCGTGATCCTCGAGCGCGTCCATCAGGCGCAGCAGCCCGGGCGCATCGCCCTCTCCCACCTCGACGACGCTCTTCGGCTCCATCGAGAGCTCCGCGGACTGGACCTCGACGGCGGCGGACTCCAGCGCCGAGCGGACCGCGGACAGGTTGGATGGCGAGGTCGTGATCTTGAGCAGGTCGCCGTCCTCTGAGACGTCCTCGGCGCCGGCGTCGATTGCGGGCATCAGGTCGTCCTCGCCGTAGCGCTCGCCGTCCACCAGGATCACGCCGCGCTTCTCGAACTGCCAGGAGACCGACCCAGGCTCGCCCAGGCTGCCGCCATGCCGTTCGAACGCGTGTCTGACCTCGGCGCCGGTGCGGTTGCGGTTGTCGGTCAGGGCCTCGACCAGGATTGCGGCGCCGCCCGGCCCGTAGCCCTCGTAGACGGGGGTCTCGATCGCCGCAGCATCGCCGCCCTCCCCCGTTCCCCGATCGATCGCTCGCTGGATGTTGTCCTTGGGCATCGATGCGTCCCGTGCCTTCTGCACCGCGAGTCCGAGCGCCGGGTTGGCGTCGACGTTGCCGCCGCCGTCCCGCGCGGCGACCGTGATCGCGCGCGCCAGCTTTGTGAAGAGCTTGCCGCGCTTCGCGTCCGCGGCGCCCTTCCTGTGCTTGATCGAGGACCACTTGGAGTGACCGGACATGGACTCGATTCTAAGAGCCGCGCCTCCAACGAGAACGGGGCGCTGGCGCGCCCCGTCTCGCTTCTGGCTACCGAAGGGCTATCTGGGGTTGGTCGTGCGCATCGTCAGCTGGAAGCAGTCGACCGTCCCCGTGCCGTGCATGTTGTTGTCGTCCATGACCAGCAGCGACCAGCTCGCGTTGGTCGCCTTCTTGTCCCCCAGCCCGTTGAGCAGGTCGAGGCTCTCCTGCGGCGCGTAGAAGCCGACGAACGGTGCCTGCAGGCCCGGCGTCGCGATGGATGTCGGCGTCTGGCTATCGAACGTCGTCAGGCCTCCCGCGCATCCGCTGAAGCCGTTGCCGTAGTTGTTGCCGTTGCCGCCCTCGTCGTGGGAGAGGTTGATCACCCCGCGCGGCGTCGCCAGATAGATCTCGAGATCGCTCGCGAACGGGTGGGTGATCCGCACCCCCACGTTCACGTCCTTGATCTTCCCGCGCGGGTTGAGGCCCCTGACCACGATCGGGTCACGGACCAGCTGCTCAGCGCCCCCGCCCCCGTCCGGGATGTGGAGCGGGATGCCGCCCGCGGGCGCGCCGACACCGACCTCGAAGGTCTTGGTGACGACCTTCTTCCTGGCCTGCGCGGCCGGGGCCGACAGGACGAGACTGAGGGCAAGCGCCGCAACGGCGATCAGCCCAACCCGCCCCAGCTTGCGTCCGTTCATGCTGTCCCTCCTCTTGTGCCGGGCGCTCCTGTGGAGCTACCCATTTGATAGAGGGCTCGTTCTCCCCGCCGAGCGCCTACCGCTTCTGCACGTTGAAACCCGGTTCAGGAGCCAGGGTTGCGCCGCTAGACCACGAAGCTGCCGTCGCGCTGCAGCGGCTCCCCGTCGACCTCGATCCGGCCGCCCTTGCGGAGGTCGCAGATCATGTCCCAGTGGATCGCGGACTCGTTGACGCCGCCGGTCTCGGGGTACGAGCGGCCGACCGCGAGGTGGACGGTCCCGCCAATCTTCTCGTCCAGGAGGATTTCGCCGGTGCCGTCCGTGATCCCGTAGTTGGTCCCGATACCGAGCTCGCCCAGGCGACGAGCCCCCTCGTCGGTGTCGAGCATCTCGACCAGGAAGTCCTCGCCCTTCTCGGCGGAGGCGTCGACGACCCTCCCGCCGGAGAAGCGGAAGCGGACGCCCGCGACCTCCCGCCCCGCGTAGCTGGCCGGCAGGTGAAAGCGGATCTCTCCCTCGGCCGAGTCCTCGACCGGGCCGGTGAAGAACTCCCCGTCCGGCATGTTGTGCCTGCCGTCGGCGGCGACGAAGGTCCGGCCTTCGATCCCGAGCCTCAGGTCCGTGCCGTCGCCGGTGACGTGGACCTCGGAGCGACCCTGGATCCAGTCCGAGAGGCGCTTCGTCTCCTCGGACTGGCGCGCCCAGGCTTCGACCGGATCGTCCGCGGTCGCCAGGCAGGCGCCGTAATAGAAGTCCTCGTAGGCCGTCAGCCCCATCCCCGCCTCCGAGGCGTACGCATGGGTTGGGAACAGGGTCAGCGCCCAGCGGTATGTGCCCTCGGCACTTCGCTCCATTGCCCTCTTCATCAGGGTCCGGGTCGCGGCCTGCCGCATCGCCTGGCGCTCGGGCGGAACCTGCGAGAGCGCGCGAGTGTTCTGGCTCGCCATCACCGCGATGCGGACGTCTGCGTTCTCCACGGCCCATTCCGCGACCGGCGAGATCCATTGCAGCTGGGCATCCGAGGCGTGCTCGAAGTAGGCGGCTGACTGGCCCTCCATCGCCATGTGGACGATCGGGTTACCGCCGGCTCGGAGAACCTCCTCGTAGACCGCCTGGAGCAGTGGCTCGGCGGCCGACTCCCCTTCGATCGTGCAGACGTCTCCCTCCCTCACCTTGGTCGAGTGGCGGACGAGGATCTTGGCGAGCGCCGTTACACGTGGATCCCGCATGCGCCAGAAAACCTAGCGATGAGCACGATCACCGGACCGGGTGGAGGTGCACATCGCCATGAAGGCGGCGTGCACGCGGCTGTCGTCGGTGAGCTCGGCGTGGAAGGCGACGGCGAGGATGTTGCCGTCCCGCACCGCGACCGGGTGTCCGTCGACCTCGGCGAGCACATCGACGCCGGGCCCGTGCTCCTCGACCCAGGGCGCGCGGATGAACACGGCCCGCAGCGGCTCTTCTCCGAGGCCCTCCAGGCGCAGATCCTGCTCGAAGCTCTGCAGCTGCCTGCCGAAGGCATTCCGGCGGCACAGGTAGTCGGCGAGGCCGAGGTGGTCGCGGTCGCAGACGATCATCCCGGCGCAGCTGCCGAGGATCGGGCGACCCGCCTCGGCATGTGCGCGAACGGCATCGTCGAGCCCGTCGCGCTCCATTCCCATCGTTATCGTCGTCGACTCGCCGCCCGGGATCACCAGGCCGTCGAGGTCGGCGAGCTGATCGGGGGTGCGGACCTCGCGGGTCTCGGCGGCGAGTGACTCGAGCATGCTGCGGTGGGCCTCGAAATCGCCCTGGACGGCCAACACGCCGATCCGGAGAGGGCCCTCGGCCGTGCTCAACTGCCCCGGCCCTGGAGCAGGCCGCCGTCGGCCGCCAGTGCCTCGATCTCGAGGCCGGGCATCGCGTCGCCCAGCTCCATCGAGGCCTGGGTGACCCGCTCGGGGTCTTTGAAGTGCGTAGTGGCCTCGACGATCGCGCGGGCCCGTCGCGCCGGATCCTCGCTCTTGAAGATCCCCGACCCGACGAAGTTTCCCTCGGCCCCGAGCTGCATCATCAGCGCGGCATCGGCCGGCGTGGCGATTCCGCCCGCGCAGAACAACGGAACCGGCAGCCAGCCCCGCTCGGCGACGTCCTGGACCACATCCAGGGGCGCCTGATGATCCTTCGCGGCCGGCGCCAGCTGCTCCTGGCGCAGTGACGCGAGCCGCTTGATGCCGTCGGTGATCTCGCGCATGTGGCGAACGGCCTCGACGATGTTCCCCGTACCGGCTTCGCCCTTGGAGCGGATCATCGCGGCCCCCTCGCCGATCCGGCGTAGGGCCTCGCCGAGGTTGGTGGCACCGCAGACGAACGGCACCTCAAAGGCGAACTTGTCGATGTGGTTCGACTCGTCCGCAGGCGTCAGCACCTCCGACTCGTCGACGTAGTCGACCTCGAGCGCCTGCAGGACCTGGGCCTCTGCGAAGTGGCCGATCCGAGCCTTTGCCATCACCGGGATCGTCACCGCCTCCTGAATCTCCTTGATCACCGCGGGGTTGGACATCCGCGCAACGCCGCCCTGCGCGCGGATGTCGGCGGGAACCCGCTCGAGCGCCATCACCGCGCAGGCGCCGGCATCCTCGGCGATCTTCGCCTGCTCCGCCGTGGTCACGTCCATGATCACGCCGCCCTTGAGCATCTCGGCGAGGCCGGTCTTGACGCGGAATGTGGCGCGCTCCACCATTGCGAACCCCATAGTAGAAGGCGGCCGTCCGGTGCTGCCTGCGGTGCTCGATGAAACGGGACCGCAGGTTTGGCTGATTGAACGGTGGGCAACCTATCTCTTACCTCGCCTTTGGGGGGCGTTGTGAGCGAGGTAGCGTAAGAAGTTTGGGGTCCCTCCCCCGGACCCCGGTATCGGCTACAGGTCCGGATCGCCCCCCGGGCCTGTGGCTATTTATGCCCGCTATTCCGGAGCTACTTGAGCTTGAAGGCGCGGATCCGGTCCCGGTGGGCTGCCTCGTCGCGCGAGTAGACCCCGTGGGCGAGCGCCTGGACCAGCCCCATCAGGGCCGCGTTGGAGCGAATGTAGGACGGCCCGTTGGAGGAGTAGTAGAGCATCAGCTCCGAGTGCTCGGCCACGTCCGAGAGCGTCGCGTCGGTGATCGACAAGGTCCGGGCGCGCCGGTGCCTGGCCAGCTTCAGGGCCCGCAGGATGAGCGGATGGGCACGCCCCGCCGTGAGCACGACCAGCAGGGTGTCCTCGTCCATCCGCGAGAGCTTCTGGATGTTGTCCTGGCTCGGCGAGGCGACGATCTCGGCGCGGACGTCGAGCAGGCCGAGCAGGTGGCGGAGGTAGCTGGCGAAGAACGCCATCTGCTCCACCCCGACGATCAGGACCCGCCTCGAGGTCGCGATCGCCGAGACGGAGGCCTCGACCTGCTCGCGGGTCAGGTTCCGGGCCGTCTCCTCGATGTTCGAGTAGTCGGCGCCCAGCGAGGCCTCGAACTCGGAGTGGTCAAAGTTGAAGAGGGCCGCGGTGCCGCTGCCGCCGTTGCCGTTCGGGGCGCCCTCGGAGACCTTGTGCCGGTACTCCTCGATCGCCGCCTGCTGAAGCTCGGGGTAGCCGTCGAAGCCGAGCGCCTGCGAGAAGCGCACGACCGTGGACGACGAGGTATTGGCGCGCCGCGCAAGCTCCTCGGCCGTCTGGAAGGCGGCCTCGTCGAGGTGGTCGACGATGTAGCGCGCAACATCCTTCTGCGAGCGCGAGAAGTCGTCGAAGCGCTCGGTGATGAAGTCCGAGAGGCTCTTGCGGGCGGGATGGGTCTTGGTCGCGGTCCGTGCCACGGGCGCTGATTTCGCTGCCCGCCCGGGTTTCCCTTCTTGACGCCACTCGAATGTGGTTGGATCGCCGAATGAGCCTCGACGACGAGCTCCGCAAGCTCAACCGCAACATGATCGCCTTCGACCTGGCGCTCGGCAGCGGGGCCCTGCTCGCACCCGCCCCCATGCTGCGGCTGCTCGGTCACGAGGAGCCGTCCGACGATGCACGGGAGCTCTTTCGCCGCTGCGGTCCGGTCTGGCTCACCTTCGCCGCGGCGCACCTGGTCGCCTACCGGCGCAACCGGGCCAAGGACTGGTGGGCGCTGTCCTGGCTGCGGGGGACGGAGCTGGCCACCGACATCATCTGGTCGCGCTCGCCGGCCTTCTCTCGGCCCGGCGCCCGCGCCGGGCTCTGGTTCGCCGGGCTCAGCAACGTCGCGATGACGCTTGGCTTCGCCTATCTGGCCCGGCTGGGGGACTAGGCCGCCCTACGGAGTCTGCGAGGTCTGGCTGCAGACCCGGAAGCCGAGCGACTTGGCGAGCTTGGCGCGCTGGGGTGCGCCGCGCGCGACCGCGGCCTGGGCAGCCGAGTAGGCCCGCCCGTTCTGATCGTCCGCGGCGTCCTTGCCCTGCTGGAAGTACCGGAGCGCCCGATTCCTGGCGTCCAGGTAGCGGTCATATGCCGGCTTCTGCGGCGCAGGCGGCTCGAGATCTCCGAGGCCGTCGTTGGCGTCCTTTGCGGCACCGAGGAGCGCCTCGGCCTGGTCCGCCCCGTCTGAGGCGTTCCGGAGAGGTGCCGCCTGGATCCGGTTGAACTCGGTCTGCTCGTCGCGGCAGATGGCGTCGCCCTTCTGGACCAGCTCGGCCGCGCTGACCTGCTGTCTCCCTCCCCCGCACCCCGCGACGGCGATCGTGACGAGCGCCGACGAGGCGATCGCGATCAGCTTCCGGGCGGACATTGGTCGGAGACTGTAGTCGCCACGGCCGGAGCGCCTGCTTCAATAGGGCCACCGGAGAAAGGAGGTGGTCCTAACTTGAATTCCATGCTTGACGGGACGCCGGAGGTGCAGGGCCGCTAGGCCCGGGCGCTGGGAGGCCTTCCGAGAGGTCGGTCTCCTCCGATAGGGCCCAAGGGGCCGGTGGATGGCACGCGGCCATCCAGCGGAATCCAACCCGGGCACCGGCGAGCAAAGGGAGGTGGGAGCCGTCCCGCCCCACCGTCAATCCCGAGCCCGTTTCAGATCCGCGTTACCAGCGAAGGGCCACCTCCAGAGGGGTGGCCCTTCGCCTTTTCCGGGTCTCAGAGCAGCCCGATGGCGAGGCTGACGATCAGCGCACCCGTCGTCCCGAGCACGCTGAGCCTCGCGAAGAACCGCTGAAAGGAGCCGTGATAGTCGACGCTCTCGAAGAAGAAGATCGCGACCACGTGGGCGAGGTTGATCAGCGCCATACCGGTCGCGATCAGGATCCGAGCGATCGTCACGGGCCCGTAGTTGCCCGAATCACCGTCGGCGGTGATCACCGCCAGCAGGATCAAGGCCGCCGTCCCCAGACCCGCCACCGCGATGCTGATGATGTCCGTCCTCGTCAGCGGCGGCCAGTTCTCGGAGGCCCGCCACTCGTGCGAGTGCAGCGTGGGATCGGCGTGAGCCATATCGCCTTCCTCTCGTCACGCAGCGAATACCCGTTCTGAGGGGGTGAGGAAACGGATCTCGCCGATGCTGTCCGCCCACCCGCGTGATTGGATCGCCGCGTGAACGGCACTTCGGTGAAGGGTCGGGTCGCCGCCATGGCGCGAGACGACGCGGTGCTCGCCAGGCTGCTCCGGATCGCCATCTATGTGGGCGGCGTGGCGCTGGCGATTCTCGCGCTCGATCTGCTCGGCATCCCGGTATCCGACTGGATCCACGATCTGTTCAGGAAGATCAGGGAGGTTCCCGCCTGGGCCGTCGTCGGCGGGATCGTCC
The DNA here is from genome assembly GCA_036505735.1 of Solirubrobacterales bacterium. Classification (GTDB taxonomy): domain Bacteria; phylum Actinomycetota; class Thermoleophilia; order Solirubrobacterales; family 70-9; genus DASUPK01. The sequence goes on along the minus strand of DASXSZ010000096.1, from coordinate 5,727 downwards.
TCCAGAGCACGCAGACGACTCTCGCCGCGGTCGCCTGGCTGGCGATCCTCCGGGCCGCGTACCCCGGCGCGGGGATCACCTTCCGCCTCGTGCTGGCCTCCTACGCGGTGTCGGTCGCAATGAACAGCTTCCTCCCCGCCAACGTCGGCACGTGGGTGATGCTGATCATGTTCACGAGCGTGATCGCGGGCGCGACCTTCACGGCCATGCTCTCCGGCATCGCCGTTCAGAAGATCCCCTTCTCGGTCTTCAACCTTGCGGTCTACCTCTACCTGTTCCTCTCGGTCGCCGGCTCCTTCTCGATCAAGCTGAGCTGGCTCGCGGATCACTGGGTTCTTGCGATCGCGATCGTCGCCGGTGTGGTCTTCCTGGGCGTCGTGGCGACTCGGGTGTTCCGCAAACAGTGGGCCAAGCTGCGAGAGCAGTTGCTGGTGGGCGGAGCGATCCTTGGATCACCGCGCAGTACCCTCACCGGTCTGGTGCTCCCGGAGCTGGGGAGCTATCTGGCGCGGCTCGGAATCATCGCCGTGTTCCTCGGCGCCTACAGCATTCCGGTCACGTTCCACAACGTCGCCTCGGTGACCGCCTCCAACTCGATTTCCAACACCGTCTCCCTGACCCCGGGTGGCGTGGGGGTCACTCAGGCGATGAACAGCGCTGCGCTCAAGAAGGAGGCCAGCGCGCGCGATGCGACGGCGTACTCAGCCTCCCAGCAGTTGATCACCTCGGCGTGGAACGTGGTCTTCGCCGTGCTGCTCGTGTCCTGGGTCTTCGGCTGGTCCGGAGGAAGGCAGCTGATCGCCAGCTCCTACCAGCAGGCGAAGGCAAAGCGCCTCAGCCGTACTTCCGGCACTTCTTGATCGCGGCACTACTTCAGCTGATCAGCGCTGGAGCTCTGCAACCCGTCGCTCGAGAAAGCTCCTCTCGGCCTCGGAATGGACGAGCTCCAGCGCGCGGTCATAGGCGGCGCGGGCATCCTCTGTGCGGTCCAGCCGGCGCAGGAGCTCCGCCCTGGTCGAGTGCAGGTAGTGGTAGCGGTCGAGCTCGAGGCCGTCGACCAGCGCGAGCGCGCCCTCGACGTCACCCGACTCAGCCATGGCAGCCGCTCGGTTGAGCTCGACGACCGGCGAACCCGTGATCCGGGCAAGCTCACCGTAGAGGCCCGCGATCTGGGTCCAGTCCACCACCTCATCGGTGTGGAGCACCGCGATCGCCGCCTGCAGCACGTAGGGCCCGCGGCCGCCCAGGGCCAGGCCGCGGTCGAGCACCAGCCGGCCCTGCGCGATCCGATCGAGGTCCCAGAGGGAGCGGTCCTGATCGCGGAGGAGCACCAACTCGCCGTCGTCGAACCGAGCGTCGCGGCGTGCGTCGTTGACCAGCATCAGCGCCAGCAGGCCGTGGGCCTCGGGTTCGTCCGGCATCAGCTCTGCCAGGGTTCTGCCCAGACGGATCGCCTCATCAGCCAACTCACCCCGGCCGCCGTATCCCTCGTTGAAGATCAGATAGACGACCGCGAGCACCGCTGCCAGGCGGTCCGGGAGCAAGTGGGCGGGCGGCACCCGGAAAGGGATTCCAGCGTCCTCGATCTTGCGCTTCGCGCGGACGAGTCGCTTGGCCATCGTCTCCCTGGGAACGAGGAAGGCCCGCGCGATCTCCTCGGTGCTCAGACCCCCAAGCGTGCGCAGGGTGAGGGCAACCTGCGCGTCGAGCCCGAGGGCCGGATGGCAGCAGGTGAAGAGCAGCTCGAGGCGCTCATCCGGGATGATCGTCTCGTCCATCTCGGCCTCGATCTCGACCGGCTCCGGCAGGTCGAGCAGGCGGGTCTTCTCGGCCAATGTGCGATCGCGGCGGATGCGGTCGATCGCCCGGTTCCGAGCGGTGGTCACAAGCCAGGCGCCAGGGTTGTCGGGTGTACCGTCTCGAGGCCATCGCTCGGCGGCCACCGCGAACGCCTCCTGAGCGGCCTCCTCGGCGAGGTCGAAGTCGCCGAGGAAGCCGATCAGGCTGGCGAGGACGCGGCCCCACTCGTCGCGGAAGACCTGCTCGAGGATCGCTATCGCTCCACGATCGGCCGGACCTCGATGGCACCGCCCATGCGGGCCGCCGGAATCCGCGATGCGAGGTCGATCGCGGCGTCGAGGTCGTCGGCCTCGTAGGTCAGCCAGCCGCCGAGCGCCTCCTTCACGGACACGAACGGGCCGTCCGTGGTCAGCGTCTTGCCGTCTTCGACGCGGACGGTGGTCGCCGTCTCGGGGGACGCCAACTGGAAGTCATTGGGCATCACGCCGGGAGTCTGGTTGATCTCCTGGTATGCGCCGTAGACCCCCTTCTGCTCGTCCTCGGAGAGCTTCGCCCACGCGTCGGTGCCGGGGACAGGAGTGGTGCCTTGGTGAATCAGCAACGCGTACTTCATCGCAACCTCCTTTGGGAATTGTCGCCCCAAAGACGAACGGAGGAGGGCGATATGGACACCTCAGTTGATCGGTGGGGGGTTGCCCTGAGCGCTGCCCGCGAGGGCGGGATCCCATTGGCATACCGCGCAGGCGTGCTGGAAGGCCGAGTGGGCGAACTCGAGTGCGAGACCGTGCGGATCGGCGTCCGTGCGGATGTCCTCCCAGTCGAGCACGTACTCCCCCAGCTCGCCGTCCCAGCGAGCGGCGACCGGGGCGATCTCTCCATTCGCGAATCCTTCCGGCGCTGGGTGGGCGAATGCGAAGAAGGCGGCCCGGCCGTATTTCGGGTCTCCCGGCCACCAGCCGATCTCGATCAGCTCCGCGTCCCCCCCATTTCGTGAGATGAAGTCGTCGGCCGGGGGGTCCGCCGGATGCCCGGAGAAGAGCGCGACGGCGAGATCGAAGGTCCCCCACCATGCGTTGACGGGCGTCGAGCGCCCGCGATAGGCGGCGCGAAACTCGGCGAGGACGAGCGCGGCTTGGGTCGCGGCGGTGAAGTAGGCGGCAACCTGCTCGGGCTCGTACGTCGCATGGTCCCGGTCCTGATCCAGGGGCACCCTCCACGGCACCTCCTGCGGGTCGGGGTTGATCGTGACCCCACCCGCGAGACGCCCGAGCGCCTCCAGCACTTCCCTCGTCACCACGGCCACCGGCCGGTTCGGCGTCAGCGCGATGCGCGCCTCGCGCCCGTCACTGTGCTCGATCACAACCTCGTGGCTGCGGAGATCGAGCGCGGCGACGATCGCCCCCGAGCCGTCCGGGGCAGGCAGCGGGCGGGTCTCCCACCCGCGAGCGGTGAGCCCGAGCGCGGCGTGCTGAAGCTGAGGCTCGGGAGGGGCTAACTCCACCGCAAGCTTCCCGAGGATCTGCGTGTGGGCGTGGAGCGTGTCGCAGGTCGCGCTCCAGTCCTCATATGCGAGCGCGGGCCAATCGGTCGCCATGCCTAGACGCTAGGGGATCGTCACGGGCTTGCCACCATCTAGCCCGGAAGCTGTGGCAAGACCTCGGCCGCGAACTGCTCGACCTGGTCAGGGGACGCGTCGACCGGCCAGAAGACGAGGGTGTCGAAGCCGTCCTCGACGAAGCCGGCGAGCGTCTCGATCCACCAGCCGGCGGGCCCGGCGAGCGGCTCGCTGGCCAGATACCCGACCGGGAGCTCCGACCTGGATTCTGGGTGGGAGCCTTCAAGCCCCGGATGCTCCGCCGCCACGTCCCCGTCCGAAGCTAGGCGCCGAGGGGCGAGGGAGGGATGCGCGTTTCGCCCTGCACCTCCGGGATCAGCATCGCGAAGTCGTCGACGAAGCACCAGGACCACTCCTCGCCCGGCTCGAGCGAGCGGATCAGCGGGTGACCGCTCTCCCGAGCGTGGGCGCTGGCGTGGCGGTTGGGGGAGTCATCGCAGCAGCCGACCTTTCCGCACTCGAGGCAGATCCTCAGGTGGAGCCACGGGTCGCCCGCCGCAAGGCACTCCTCGCAGCCCTCGACGGACTCGGGGAGTTGCGTGACCTGGATCTGATCAAGGTGGGTGCAGGTGGCCATCGATTACCTCTCCTCCCAAGCCTAGAGCGCCGCGTGCGCCTTCTCGATGGCGCTCGGGATCGCCTGGGCGAGCTGTCGCCAGTGCCCCACCAGGCGGACGCCGTCGATGAAGAACGGCGGCGTGCCCAGCGACTGGGGACGGTGGGCCGGAGCCGGCGGCGCTCACCGCCTCAGCCGTCGCAGGAATAGACGATCTCCACCACCCCATCCCGAAGGGCGTTCGCGTTCTCGAGCGCCAGCTTGGTGTCGGTGCTGAGCGGCGGGGTCAGTCGCATCCCGTCGCCGACCAGGACGGGCACGAGGATCAGCCCGAGCCTGTCGAGCGCGCCGAGCGCGCGGAAGGCCTCGATCGTCCGGGGGCCGCCGACGAGGTGGACATCCCTGCCCCGGTTGGCCTCACGGATCTTCGACAGCAGCAGCGCCGGGTCGCTCTCCACGACGACGTGGTCCGGTGTCCCGTCCGGGCGATGAGAGCCGAGCACGAAGACGTCCAGGTCCGGCCACGGCCACCGGTCGGCGCCGAGCGCCGGCTCGAAGGTCGTGCGGCCCATCAGAACCGCCTCGCAGCTCTTCTGGAAATCGGGGAAGCCGTAGCTCTCGCCTGGGGTGAAGTTCGGGTCTGCCAGTTGGACCGGCAAGCCGTCTGGCGTGCTCACGTAGCCGTCGGTGCTGATGCACATGCGGGTCACGATCTGCATCCCTCGCTCCTCTCCGGTATCTGCTCGCCCGGGTACGCTAGAGCGAGGAGGGGAGGAATGAGCGCAGAGGAGTGGGCTCGATGACACCGGCGAGGCGCCGTTCATCCTCACGGCGATCGGCTTCGCGCTCACCGTCGCCGGCCCGCTTCTGGTCTCGGACCGCCTCGCGGAGCCGAACTACGAGGGATCGCGCCTGACCGCGAGCAGCCTCTACTTCACCCCCGGCGCGCGGACGGCGTGGCACACCCATCCCAACGGCCAGGATCAGCGCTGCTGCCAGACGAGGCTCTGGCTGGCTCCCACCGTCGCGCGCAACGCCGACGCGGGGAACGGCTTTTTCCGCTTCTTCCCTGACAGCCGAAGCTTGGTGAGAAACACCGCGCCCTTACTGACCGGGAGCTCCTTGATCGTCACCCAGGCTGCGCCCCGCTGTCGCTGGATCAGCAGCGTGCCCCCCTCCGGAGCCTTGCCCCAGGCGCGCAGCGCTCGTTTGTTGATCCGCTCGGTGACGAACGGGAAACGGAACGCCGTCAGGGAGGGCTTGGGCTGGCCGTTGATGAAGTAGACCCCCGCCTGCAGTCCAGCGTGCACGTCCGGGCGCGCCGTCGTGTCGCCGAGCTGGAAGTTGATCGCGACGTTCGCGCCGGCCTTCCAGAACAGGTAGAGCGACTGCTCTATCCATCGCGCCTGTACATCGAGTGGGGCCCCCACCGGATTCGGCGGGTTGCTGTCCCACCAGAACTCCGTCACCCAGACCGGGTGGGTGCCCGGCAGCGTCGTGCCGAGGTTCTCGGCGCCGCGCAGCACGCTCACGAGCCGGCCGAGATCCGGGGTGGAGACGTCGTAGGGGGTGGGGCCGGACTTGAGCGGTCCGCCGCCGGTGTTGTCGATCGCGTGGTGGGCGAAGACGTCGAACATCGCCGGGCCGGGACAACCTGGCGTCCTCACTAGCACTTCCTTCTTCCTCGTCTTCCTCTTCTTCCCCTTCTTCTTTTTCGCCTTTACCTTCACAGTCACAGGGTGCACACAGAGCAGCT
>DASXSZ010000095.1:0-2182 GCA_036505735.1 Solirubrobacterales bacterium | reverse complement strand
GCGCACCACGTCCCACTCCTTGAGCTCGACGATCTCGTCGTCGAGCTTCATCCGCCCGCTCCCGCGCACGACCACGTACACCTCCTCCTGCTTCTTGTGCGTGTGGCCGTACGGAAAGCGATAGCCGGGCGGGACGCGCTGGTAGCTCAGGCCGGATTGCTCGAGCTCGAGCGCCTCGGTCGCTGAGCGGAACTCCAGATCCGGCGCGCCGTCGAACCTGGACCCGAGGTCCTCTAGGTCCTCCTTGAGGTTCCTGAGCGTGAACGGCACGGCGCAATCCTATGGCACCCTTGGCTGGGGTCGCCGATCTGATACGTCAAGCGCCGCGGCTTCGTCACCAAGCCCGAGCAGCCCTAGATTCCCGCTGCGACGGGCGGGCAGGGGAAATCAAACCGCCACCTCGGATTTCGGGCACTTCTCCGCCGGAGTTCCCAAATCGCCGCATATCGCCGCATATCCGTGCGTATTGCTGATCGGGGCCGTTCCGACCGGCGATGCGAAACCCCTGCAAGCCGCTACATTCGCGTAAGCGTTCAGTCCCCCCGGTCAGGTCAGCGCGGGGACCGGCTGACCGCGGATGGATGCCGCGGTCACCTGGCTCAGGTAGGCGAAGAGGGAGCGGCCCTGCAGCCGGCAGGTGATCGCCGCCGAAAGCAGCCGCTCGGTCGCGCGCCCTCCCTCCTTTGAGCGGCTGCCCTGGGAGAGCTTGCGGTAGATCACGGCGTGGCGCAGACCGCGCTCGGCGGCGTTGTTGGTCGGCTCGACGCCCTCGTGCTCGACGAAGGTCCAAAGCGCCGGCCAGGCCTTGAGCAGGTTGCGCGCGAAGCCCCGGTGGTAGCGGGTCTTCGCCGACTTGCGCGCCGCCCGCTCGCAGAGCTCCCGCAGCTCCCGCTTAAGCGGGTCGATGCGCCGGCGCAGCCGGCGCCGGTCGACCTCGGCCCCAAACTCATGCCAGGCCTCAAACACCCGCTCGGCGATCCGAAGGCCGGCCTCGCCGAACTCCCTCTGGTGGGCAAGGCCCTCGGCGTGGAAGCGAAAGTCGCGCAGAAGGTGCGACCAGCAGAGCTGGCGACGCGAGGGATCGAGGTGCTCATAGGCCCACCAGCGATCGGAGGAGACGATCGCCTTGCTCTCGGCGAGCAGGGCCTCGGCGTGGTCGCGGTGGCGGCCGGCGGCGATCCGCAGCAGCGCGGCGCGCTCGGTGAAGGCGCCCCAGAGCGCCCGCTTCTCCCCGCCCTCCTTCCAGCCGGTCTCATCGACGCAGAGCGCATCGGCGCCACGGACCGCCTCTCCAAGCCGCTTTTGGGGCTCGGCGAGCGCCGTGCCGGTGCGGGCGAGGATTGCATCGACGGTCCCAACCGATACCTCGCAGCCGAAGAGCTCGGAGCAGAGCTCGGCGATCTGCCGCCGTGAGAGCCGAAAGCCGGCGGTGAGGGTGGCGATCGCGGCGCAAAGCCGGGGGCCGAAGCGACCCCGCGGGGCATCGACGGGAAGCTCCGCCTGGGTGAGGGCGCCACAGCCCGGGCAACGCCGGCGCCGAAGGCGATGCTCGCTCACCTTGACCGCGATCTCGGGCAGCTCGACGACCCGGTGGCGATGGATCGGCCCCCTCGCCGGTTGGGCGGCGAGCGAGTGCCCGCAGCTTGAGCAGCGCTCCGGGAGGTGCTCCACGACCTCGTCGACGCGCTCGATCGGCACCAGGCCCCGTCCCGAGCCCGGATGGCCGGGCTGACCGCCGGGCGGCCGGCCCGAGCGCTTTCCCTGCCCGCCTTGGTGCCGACGCTTGCCGGCCCCGGGGTCGGCCGAGGGCGGCACCGAGGAGTTGTCGGAGTTTCGGCGCAGCTCCCGCAGCTCTTCCTCGAGCCGCTCGACCCGACCCTCGAGGCGTTCCACCTGCGCCGCCAACGCGAGCAGCACCTCGACGCACGTCTTGCGCCCGGCGTCGTAGATCGCCTCCGCCTCGGCGCGGTCCATGCGGGAGGGGTTCGCCGCAGCTCGTGATGGGCCTGCTTATGTCAACCGCTCTGCCCGCGCGCGGCGCGGCGCGGACCGACTGAACGCTTACCTTCTTCGATTCCGATAGGGACCGCCTGGTTCTCACGGAGTTTGGAGCCTCACCGGGGTTTGTTGAGATCGCAAATCGCGATCTCAAGCACCGCACATACTCGGTGCCGGGGCCTCA
>DASXSZ010000094.1:0-6461 GCA_036505735.1 Solirubrobacterales bacterium | reverse complement strand
AGTCCGGCTGATCGCCTGGGCGAAGAGCCTCCTTGCGGCCTCTCTGTTCCGCCGTGGCGAGAGGAAGACGTCGATGACCTGCCCGAACTGGTCGATGGCCCGGAACAGGTAGCGTCAGGTCCCGCCGACCTTCAGGTACGTTTCATCGACGTGCCAGCGATCCCCGACCAGGTGCTGTCGAGCTCGTGCGGCCTCGACGAACTCCGGTGCGAAGCGTTGGACCCAGCGGTAGATCGTGACGTGGTCGACCTCGATTCCGCGCTCGGCCAGGAGCTCCTCGACGTCCCGGTAGGAGAGGCCGAACCGCAGGTACCAGCGGACCGCCAGGGTGATGACTTCGGGTGGGAAACGGTACCCAGCGAAGGCCCACCTGGGCGCTGGGTGGGGGTAAGGGTCGGCGTGTGATCTCATTTGCGGGAGTCTCCCCCTCATAGACGCCCTGCGCCCAATGCAACAGTGCCCCTCTCCCAGCTTCCAGAGCCTGGCTGGCCGGTACCTTCATGCGTGCGTGACGGCCGATCGGATCACCTTTGGTGACAGTGCGAGGAGCAATAGCAGCACGTAGGCGGCTCGCCTTCACGTCCGCCAGGTGAACTCCGCTCGAGCGACCCCCTTCGGAAACGTGGATCGATCGCCAGGTCTCCCTCTGCTCGGCGCTCAGGGGACAGCTTCAGCGCTCGGGGCATCCTCGTTCTCTGGGAGTGCCGCCCGGCCGCATGCGACCTCGCAACGAGCAATGGTTCGAGGAGCCCGAGCATGAGCTGCTGGTTGGCGACGCCCTCCTCCAGCCTCTCCCGGTGAACTTCCAGGTATCTGCGGACGACCGCTGGGTCGTCGGAGCTGAGGATCGCGCCGATCTCCTCGGAGGGCATCGCCTGATCGCTCAGCGTCTGGATGGCCCAGGCGATCGACCCATCCAGGTCCCCGAGATCGCGCCCGTCAGGCCTACGATCACCTTGAGCGCGGAACGTTCCCTCCGCCTGGCGAGTCCACTCGTCTCTCTTCCTGGCGCGCATCCTCGTCCCTCCGAGTGTCCAAGCTCTGTGGCACTCAGCGCATCCCAAGGATCAGCTGCCGTGCTCTGGGTGCCCGGACATCTCTGCCCTCGTCGGTGAAACTCCACCAGCGAGCCTTCGTCTCCGCCGGCGCACCAAGCGCCAGGCCTATCCCGAGATCGCTCTGCCCACTCCACCAGGTTCGAGATGAGCCAACGCGCTTGCATCACGTGCTCGTGGGACATCGGGACCACGAGAACGTGGCCGCCGCGGTCGGTGATCGCGAGTGCCTCGCCTGCGCTCTCGCGAAAGGGCCCAACCCTTCGGATGTGCCGGTACCAGATCGCCCGCACCGCCTTCACCCCGTCCGAATGCAGCTCGAGGTGATCCGCGTGAACGTGCAGCTCCACACCGCTCCTGGAGCGATCGGTGAACACGTGCAACGGCTCGGCCGTCGACCCGGACCCCTGAAACGGTGCCCGTTCGCTGATGCTCTTCAATGGCCCATCCCTTCGTCGCGCGACGACGCTGCTCACGCGGGGATCACTCTTCCGAGGCCTCCTGAGCATCGTGTTGAGGCCGGCTGAGAATTGCGGCGTGACCACCTCAGACCGATCACTCCTCACACCGTCCTCAGCGCGTCGGTCGGCGAAAGGCGCGCGGCTCGCAACGCGGGCAGCAGGCCGGAGACGGCTCCGATCACCAGGGCGGCGCCGAATCCGCCTGACCACGCAAGGGGAGGCACCACGACGGCCCAGCCCTTCGCCGATGCGTACACGGCAGTGGCGATGCTTCCGAAAGCGACGCCGGCGATGCCGCCGAAGACCGCGAGCAGGATCGCCTCGGAAAGGAACTGAACGCGGATGTGCCCCCTGGTGGCTCCGAGCGCGCGGCGAAGCCCGATCTCGGAGCGCCGTTCAAGGACCGAGATCAGCATGATGTTGGCGACCCCCACCGCGCCCACCAGCAGCGAGACGGCGCCGAGGCCGAGGAACAGGCTGTTCAGCGCGCCCTTGGCTTTGGCGCGGGCGACCAGCGCGTCGGAGGGCTGACTGACGTTCACCTCGCTCGGGGCAGTCGGGTTGGCCGTCGCCGCGAGGACCGACCGGACGGCCTCGACCTGGTCGGTCCTTGACCGGACGTAGATCGTCGTCGGGTGCCGGTCGAAGCCGAGGTAGCGCTCGGCGGCCGGAAACCCGACCAGCACCGAGGAGTCGATCTCCGGCGCGAGCGTGGCCGGCCGCAGGATCCCGATGACGTAGAACCACTGGTTGGCGACCCAGATCCGCTCGCCCCGGTAGATCCGGTCGATCCCGAGGCGCTGCGCGGCGGCTGCTCCGAGGACCGCGACCGGCTCGTTCGCGGTGGCGGCGTTCAGGTACCGGCCGGTCTTGATCGAGGTCCCGACGGCGGAGGGCAAGCCGAGGCTCGCCGCTTGCACCGAGAGCGCGTTCGTGTTCACGGCCGGGATCAGCGGGGTCCGGTAGACGTTGGCATCGGTCGAACCGGTGGACTGGACCTTCGTGACCGGGCCGATCCGGGAGATCATCCCCGGGGCCTGCATCGGAAGCGCCGTGGTCTCGCCGAACAGGTTCGACCCGGTCGTTACGGTGAGCAGGTTCGTGCCGAGCCGGTCGATCTCGGCCAGCAGCCCCGCGGAGGAGGAGGAGGACAGACCCAACACCGCAACGATCGCGGCGACCCCGATCGCGATCCCGAGTGCCGACAGCGCGGCACGGAGCTTGCGCGTTCGGATGCCGACGCCGGCCAGGCGGGCCAGGTCGGGCCACCGGAGCCTTGTCTGATCGACGCCGGCCGCGCTCATCGCAGCACCTCCGCTCCGTCGGGATGAGGAGGCGCGCCGCCGGGCGAGGCCGTGTCGGCGACGATGCGTCCGTCGAGCATCTCCACGTGGCGCGGCATCCGAGCCGCCAGGTCGCGGTCATGGGTGATGACGATGATGGTGGCGCCCTCCGCGTTCAATGCCTGCAGCAGGTCGAACACGACTCCGCCCGAGGCGCTGTCCAGGTTGCCGGTCGGCTCGTCCGCCAGCACGATCGCCGGCCTGCCGGCGATCGCCCGGGCGATCGCGACGCGCTGGCGCTCCCCGCCCGAGAGCTTGGTTGGCCGAAACGCCGCTCGTGCGGAAAGCCCCACCCGGGCGAGCGCCTCGGCGGCCCGCTCCCGTCGCTTCGTAGCGGGACGGCCCGAGTACAGCATCCCGTCGGCCACGTTCTCCAACACGGTCGCGTGCTCGGCCAGGAAGAACTGTTGGAACACGAACCCGATTCTGGTCGCCCGCACCGACGCGAGCTCCCGGTCCGACATCCGCGCCACGTCCAGCCCGGTGAGACGGACGGTGCCGCCGCTCGGCCGGTCCAGCGTCCCCATCACGTGCAGCAAGGTCGACTTGCCCGATCCCGATGGCCCGACGACGGCCAGCAGCTCGCCACGACGAACGATCAGGTTCACGCCTCGCAGGGCGTGGACGGGCTGCTCGGACCCGTAGGTCTTGCTCACCGCCTCGAGCTCGAGGACCGGAGGGCCCCCGCCCCGATCCTCCAACCCGAGGTGTCCATCGGCGCCGATCGTGGCCAACTCGGTCATGATGCCGGGACCACCACGCGCTGGCCTTCCCGGAGTCCCGGTCCGCTGACCTGGACGAGCCCCTCGGCATCGTCGAACATCCCCAGCGCGACCGTGACAAGATGACGGGAACCTCCGCTGTCGACCTCCACCGCGTAGCCCCCGCCCGACAGCGCGATCAGCGCGTCCACCGGGACGACGAGCACGTTCTTGACGGTATCCGTGGTGATCGACACGAGGACCGGGGCCTGATCCAGCTGGCCGGTCTGTGCCGGATGGGTCGGGGTGACCACCACGGGGATCGTCGGTGAGGAGTCGGCGGAATCGGAGGAATCCGACGGCGTCGTGGCGACGCTGCCCACGTTGGACACCACGCCGGGGGTGGTCTGGCCGTCCGGCATGGTGATCGTGGCCTCGTCCCCCTCCTTGACCTGCGACTGCTGGGCGGCGTCCAGGTCGATATGGACCCTTCGGGCTGTCGAGGTGCCCGAAAGGATCGACGTCCCGGCCTCGGCGGCGCTCCCAAGGGTGGCCGAGAGCTCGGTGACCCTTATCCCGGTCGGCAGGAACACCGCCTCGCCCAGCGGAACGATCCCGGTCGGCTCCAGGCCCACGTCGGCCTGGAGCTTCCGCAAGGCACGGCTCGTCTGCCAGTCGAATCGGTCCGAGGTCGGATCGAGCTCCGCCTGGGTCGCGTACCCGAGATCGACCAGGTTGGCGTTCAGCTGCCGCACATCGGGACCTGCCATCCCCGGCACCAGAACGCGGTACGCGGGCGTCGAGCCCTCGAGCAGGACAACCGGAGACCCGTCGACCCGGTACAGGACATCGCCCTGCTCGATCAGGTCGCCGACCGCCGGCAGGGCCGAGAGGGTGCCGGTGGCCTGGTTCGCGACGTCGTAGCTGCCGGCGAAGCCGAGCGTGCCGTTCACGTTGATCCGTGAGGCCAGCGACCGGCGCGTCACCGAGGCGAGCGAGGTCGGGGAGCCGTTGTCGATGCCGTTGCCCTCCCCGCCCCCTCCCCCAAACGGTCGGGTGATGACGAGGAGGGTCCCTGCCGCGAGCACGAGGACCACCAGGCCGACGATCACCCGGCGGCGGCGGCGAGGCGGTCGCCCGCCCTCGGTCTCGGCCGGTCGGACCGCCTCCTCGGGCGGAGCCTGAGGCGAGGCGCTCACGGCGACTCGCTCCCCGAATCCTGAGGCACGATCGCGAGCGTGAGGAATGCCTCGCCCGAGTCAGCGGATCCGCCCGACCCGGCAATCTCCCCCACCTCGTTGTTGACGGCCACGACGATCCCGTCGGAGGGAGCTCGAAGCACCGTGGCCTCGAGCGCGATCCTGGCCAGATCAACGGCCGCCTCCGCCGACTCGACTTCGCTTCGTGCGATGGCGAGCGCCGAGGGCCTTGGCGGCTGGTCCTGCACCGCGGTGTCGGCCGCGGCGGCCCGCTCCGAAAGCACCGCGGCACTCAGCGCGGCCTCGGCCGTATGCGTCTGCTGCTTGCCCTGCAGCTCGCCGAGCGCCCCGGCGTTCTGCGCGTCCTCCACCGCCTCGTGGCCCCGATCGATCGCCTGCTGGTCGGCGAGGAGGCCTGCCGCCTGCGCGTTCAACGCGTTCGTGATGGCCTCGGCGTCGAGCCTGACCTTGTCTTGCGCGTCTGCAACGCTCAACTGTGCCTGCCTCGCAGCATCCGTCGCGGCCGCGAGCTCGGTCTTGGCGTCGGCCAGCCGCTGCTGGTCGCCCTGGATCGTCGCGGCCAGTGCCTGGCAGTCCGGATCGCTCGGACGAGCCGCGCATCCCGCCTGGTCGTACGCGGCCTGGTCCTGGGCGAGCTGCGCGGTCGCGGCATCGACCTGTGTCTGCGCGGCCGAGACCAGCGCGCGTGCGGCGTCGAGGTCCGTCTGGCTGGTCTGGAGCTTGGCCTGGTCGGCCGCGAGCTGGGCCCGGGCCTGGTCGACCGCGGCCTGGTAGGCGATCTTGTTCTGTGCGGCCGTGGCGTTCAGCGCCTCCAGGCGGCTCTGTTCGTGGGTGACGTCGGTCTGCAGACCCTGGGAGGTCTGCGCCGAGAGATCCTGTGCGTCGGTGGCGGCGCGCGCGGCCACGTCGGCCGTGGCGGCAGTCTGCTCCTGCGCCACCCGGGCCTGAGCCTTCTCGGCGGGGCTCATTCCCTCGCTGAGCTGGCGCAGGCGGGCCTTCGCCGCCGCCAGGCCCGCCTCGGCGGTCTGAAGGTTCGCCCGGGCCTCGTCGTCCTCGATCCGGGCCAGGACTTGCCCCTGCTGCACCCGCTCCCCGGGCCGGACGAGCACGTCGGTGAGCACTCCGGGGTCCTTGAAGTTGAGATCCACCTGAACCGGTTGGGCGTCAGAGCTCGCCGTGGCCGCCACGGCTCCGCCGCCGAGAAAGGCGATCACCGCGAGCAGCACCGTGGTCTTTCCTCGTCGCATGTCGTTACCTTCCTTTCATCGAGTGTTGGCGGGTGGTGCGCCGCTCATCCGAGTGTCCGGGAGCCTCACGGCGTACCTCCGTTCGTCTGCGTGTTCGTGTCGCCCTCGCCAGGGCCGCCGCACGCCTTGTTGGCGGCCTGGAATTGCGGGTTGTTCGGGTCCAGATCGGTGCCCTGCCCGGCCCCGAGGTCGATGCCCTCGCCCGGCTTGGGGTCGGGGAAGTCGGCGATACCGTGCTCCCGCATGCACTGGGCGAACCTCAGCATGTCGGCGAACTCCTTCTGCTGGTCCTCCTTCGAGGGGGTTGGAAGCAGCGCCTTGCAGGCATCGTCGGCCGCCTTGAACTGGGGGTTGCTCTGGTCCAGATCGCTGCCCGGCCCGGCCTGGATCGCGAGGCCGCCCCCCGGCTGCGGATCGGGGAAGTCGGAGATGCC
>DASXSZ010000093.1:0-11400 GCA_036505735.1 Solirubrobacterales bacterium | reverse complement strand
CGCGAGAACTCGTCGTGACCGAAGTAGGACTGGCCGGCGCCGGCCGCGACGATCAGGCTGTCGTAGGGGATCTCGACGGAAACACCGTCGGGCCGGGTGCCAGTCACCTTTCGAGACTCGAGGTCGAAGCCGGTCACGTCGGCCAGCTCGACCTCGAGATTACGCTGGCGGTGCAGCACGCCTCGGATCGGCGGGGCGATCTCGCCCTCCGAGAGGATCCCGGTCGCCACCTGGTAGAGAAGCGGCTGGAAGAGGTGGTGGTTGTGGCGGTCCACGAGCGTCACCCGCACAGGGCCGCGGCGGAGCCTGCGCGCAGCGAACAAGCCTCCGAAGCCTCCGCCGACGATCACGACTCGATGGGAGTCGGAGGCCATCCTCGGTCCCGAGGGCTCCCTAGGCGGCCAGACGCTCGAGCAGATGGTCTCCCACCCGTAGCGCGTTGGCCATCGCCGTGAGCGCCGGGTTGACAGCGCCGATGCTCGGGAAGAAGCTGGTGTCCACGACGTAGAGGTTGTCCAGCTCGTGGGCCTTGCAGTTCGTGTCGAGGACCGAGTCCGCCGGATCGGTGCCGAAGCGACAGGTCCCGGCCTGATGGGCGACCCCCGCCACCGGGATCTCGTTCTTCAGGTAGGCGTGGTGCGGAAGGAGGTGACCGCCCTCCATGCCGAGATGGCCGAGCATCGACTTGAGCTTGCCGTAGAGCTCCTTCTTCGGCTTCTCGTTGGAGTAGGTGTAGCTCAGCCTGATGGCTCCGTCGTCCGTGAGCGTCACCCGGTTCTCCGGCCTCGGGAGGTCCTCCGTCGAGAGCCAGAAGTCGACGGCGTGCTCGGCGATCTTCTCGAGGCTCCAACCGGGGGCCAGCTTCGTCTCGATCGGCTTCTCGCCGCGGAACATCGGCGCCTGGGACTTGCCAACCATCTGGATGTTGCCCAGCGGGTAGTCGAACTCCTCGCCGGCGAAGTAGAAGTCATTGAGCCCGAGCGTCTTCTGGAACACCGTCGGGTTCGGTTCCTTCGACAGCGCCAGGACGGCCTGGCTGTTGTGGAACATGTAGTTGCGCCCAACCTGGTCGGAGCCGTTGGCGAGGCCGTTCGGGTGCTTGTCGCTGGCGGAGGCGAGTAGCAGCCTGGCCGAGTTGGCGGCGCCACACGACACGACGACGATGTCCGCGGTGTACGTCTCCGTCTGGCCGTCCCGATCAACCACCACCTCGGTCACCGCCGTGCCACCCGGGTTGGTGCGCAGCGACATCGCCTTTGCGTTGGTGCTCAGTACGACATTGTCGTGCTCCAGCGCCGGTCGGACGGCGATCACCTCGGCGTCGGACTTGGCATGGACCAGACATGGAAAACCGTCACAGTCCTGGCACCGGACACAGCGGCTATAGGGCATGTTCCCCTCATCGAGCATCACGCCACACGGGGCGTGGAACGGCCGGTAGCCGGCGGCCGCCAAATCGTCGGAGAGCTGCTGGATCCGGGGCTCGTGCGAGACCGGCGGGAAGGGATACGGCTCGCTCGCCTCGGGCTCGGTCGGGTCCTCGCCGCGGGCTCCGTGGACGCAGTAGAGGCGCTCCGCCTGCGTGCAGTACGGCTCCAGCTCGTCGTACGTGATCGGCCAGGCCGGCGAGACACCGTCCTGGTGCTGGAGCTCGCCGAAGTCCTCGGCTCGCAGCCGGTAGAGGGCAGCGCCGAACAGCTTCGTCGCGCCCCCCACGAAGTAGTGCACCTGCGGCGCGAACTGCTTGCCCTTGCCGTCGTACCAGGTGTCCTCCGAGTTGTAGCGGCCGTTGACGAAGACGTCCTGGGCCAGCCAGTTCTGCGGCTCCCGCGGCAGCCAGTCCCCTCTCTCCAGCAGCAGGATCTTCTTGCCGGAGGGAGCGAGGCGATGAACCAGGGTTCCGCCGCCGGCGCCGCTGCCGATCACGATCACGTCGTAATAGCTCATACCTTGACCCCGAACTCCCTGAGGCGTTCGCTCAGGATGATTCGCGCCCCGGCCTCGATCAGAGCGAGGTGGGAGAAAGCCTGGGGGAAGTTCCCCAGGTGTCGGCCGGTGCTGGTGTCGAACTCCTCGGCGTACAGACCAAGCGGCGAGGCGATGCGGAGCAGCCGGTCCATCAGGTCCCGGGCGCGTTGCTGCTCACCGATGATCGCGAGGCCCGAGACCAGCCAGAACGAGCAGATCAGGAAGCTGCCCTCCTTGCCCGAGAGCCCGTCGTCGGTCTCACCGGTCACGTACCGCAGCACGAAGCCGTCCTCCGTCAGGTCATCGGCGATCGCCAGCACGCTCTTCCGCAGCACCTCATCGTCACCCTGCAGGAAGCCGAAGATCGCCGCCAGGAGGGTCGACGCGTCCAGGGCGTCGGTGTCGTAGTGCTGACGGAGTACGCCGTCGCGCACCCCGTTGTCGAGGATGTCCTGGCGGATCTCGTCGGCCGTCGCACCCCACTTCTCCTGCAGGCCGGAGTCCCCGCGGATCTCGGCGAGCTGCGACGCCCGGTCCAGGGCAACCCAGCACATCAGCTTCGAGGAGACGTAGTGCTGGGGGGCGCCGCGGGCCTCCCAGATCCCCTGGTCCGGTTTCTTCCAGACATCCGTGGCGCACTCGGCCTGGGCCTGGACGATCGGCCACAGCCGTCGAGGCAGCCGCTGGCTGCGGTTGGTGTGGAGCAGGATCGAGTCGAGGGCGGCGCCGAAGACGTCGTTCTGGCGCTGGTCGAAGGCGCCGTTACCGATCCGCACGGGCGACGCCCCGGCGTAACCAGAGAGGTCATCCCTGGTCGACTCGGTCAGGTTTCGGCGGCCATCGATCCCGTACATGATCTGCAGCGCCCCGTCCTCGTTCGTCTCGAGGTCGCCGACGAACTGGATGAACTCGTTGGCCTCCCAGTCCAGGTTGAGGAAATGGAGGGCCTGGAGCGTGAATGTGGAGTCCCTGATCCAAGTGAAGCGGTAGTCCCAGTTGCGCTCTCCCCCGGGCGTCTCGGGCAGCGAAGTCGTGAGCGCCGCCACCGTGGCTCCCGTGGGCATGTACGTGAGCCCCTTGATCGTCAGCGCGGAGCGCGAGATCGCCTCCCGGAAGCGGTGGTCCGGCATGCGCGCCTTGGAGATCCAGCGCCGCCAGTAGTCGGTCGTGTCGCCCATGCGCGCGAGGGCCTCGTCCATGTCCTCCGGCGAGGCGAGCTCCTCCGCCCAGGAGAGCGAGCAGAAGGCATGCTCTCCCTGCTGGAGCGTGTGCCGTGCCTGAGCTATCTCGCCCTCCGCTCCCAGCGGGATGCTGCTGCGCAGCCTGATAGTCACGCCGGCTCCGCTCGCGTCTGCGGTATGTCGCCCGATGACGGACCACTCGGCAGGGGTCCGCCCGTAGTCGAAGTCGGGCTCGCAGAGCAGCTCCATGTCGACCGAGCCCTCAATGCAGACCACCGTCCGCACGAGCAGATGGTGGGCGTCCTCGTCGGCGGGGGCGCGTGTGTGCGGCGTGATCTCGTCCGGCCGCTGCGTCGCGCCGATCGTCAGGGCGTCCCGCACAATCGCCCAGCCGGTCGGTGTGTGCCAGGTGGTGTTGAGGACGTTTGTCCCGGGCTCGTAGATGCGGTTGCTCGGGACGTTGATCCCGAAGGGGGCGAATCGGAACGAACCGGCCTGGCGGTCCAGCAGCGTCCCGAAGATGCTGGGCGAGTCGAAGCGCGGCACGCAGAGCCAGTCGATCGCGCCGTCCGGTGCGACCAGGGCCCCGGTGTGGCAATTGGAAAGGAACGCGTAGTCCGCGATCGGCGGGAACGGGGACGGCATCGCGGCGCTTTGCGGCATGGTCTCCGCGGCGACCGAGGGGGCCTTGCCGTCCCCCCGCGCCGCGCCCTCGGCGGTGGAGCGAGCCTTGGCGCCTCCTTTGGGCTTCGACGGGTTCACGATGGGGTCCACGGCCCGTGCCAGCCGCCGTAGTCGGCGACGAGCTTGTCCGCGGCCGTCGGGCCCCACGAGCCGGGCTTGTAGGGATGGACCCTCGGCGGCTTCTCCAGCAGCGGCCCGCAGATCCGCCAGGTCTCCTCGATGTTGTCCTGTCTGGTGAAGCGCTTGCTGTCGCCGACCAGAGCGGCGTAGAGGAGCACTTCGTAAGGCGTGGGGCCCTCACCGCCCTCCTCCGCGAACTCCATATCGAGATTGATCTGCTCCGGATTGGCCGCGTCGCTGCGCTGGGCATCGACCAGCAGGCGGATGCCGGTGCTCGGGTCCATCTTGATCACCAGCTGGTCCGGCTCCGGCGCCATCCCCCTGGTGGCGTAACCCAGACGGGGCGGCTCCTTGAAGATGAGCCGGAGCTCGGTCTGGGTGATCGGCAGGAGCTTGCCGGTGCGGATGAAGAATGGGACGCCCGTCCAGCGCCAGTTGTCGATCTCGAACCGAGCGGCGGCGTAGGTCTCGGTGGCAGAGCCAGTCGCGACGCCCTTGATCTTCCTGTAGCCCGCATGCTGTCCGCGAACATACTGGGCCGGGTCGGCGGCGGGCATCGCCGAGAACGTCGCGAACATTGCGTCCTTGAGCGAGCGGGCGTCACGACCGGCGGGCGCCTCCATCGCCGCGGCGGCGATCACCTGCATCAGGTGGTTGACGACCACGTCACGCAGGGCGCCGACCGGGTCATAGAAGCTGCCGCGATCGGCGACGCCGAAGTCCTCGGCCATCGTGATCTGCACGCAGTCGACGCTCTGACGGTTCCAGAGCGGCTCGAACATCGCGTTCGCGAACCGCAGGAAGAGGATCTCGCCGAGCCCCATCTTGCCCAGGAAGTGGTCGATTCGGTAGAGCTGGTCCTCGTCGAGGTACTGGTGGATCTCCGCGGCCAGCTCCCGTGCGGAGTCGAGGTCGTGGCCGAACGGCTTCTCCACCACGACGCGCGCGTTCCCGGTCAGGCCCCCGTCGTGGAGCCCCTTGATCGTCATGCCGAACAGGCTTGGCGGAATCTCGAGATAGAACACCGGGCTCTTGGCGCCCTTGATCTCCCGGGCGAGCCGTTCGTAGGTCTCGTCGGCCGAGAAATCGCCCTGGATGTAGGAGAACCGCCTGGCCAGGCGGTTGAACACCTTCGGGTCGGGCTTCTCGCCGGAGCAGGTCTCGATCGCCGCGTGGCAATGCTCTCCAAGGTCATCGTCCGACCAATCGTCGAAGGCGACGCCCACGATCGGGCAGTCGAGCAGGCCTCGGGCCTCAAGGCGGTAAAGCGAGTGGAAGGTCATCACCTTCGCCAGGTCGCCGCTGATCCCGAAGATGACGAAGACATCGGCCGGCCGTTGCCGCCCACCACTTCTGCTTCTGACCGCCTTCTTCTGGTGTGTGGTCGCTGTCGGCATCCAATGGCCCGGTTGGATCAGCCGAGCAGGCAATCGTCCCCAGAGCCCTTTCTATCAGGCGGCACGTGCCTTGAGGAACCACGATGTGAACGAAACGTGTTCACGGGATCGGGCTCCGGTGGCGCTCGCCCATGAGATGCTGCCGAACTGATGATGCACATCGAGGTCTTTGGACCATCGGCCTCAATGGCGCGCGCTGCCGCGGCGATGGATGAGCTTGACGGCGTCACCGGCGTGCGGCAGATCGAGGCCACCCGGCCGGGGCACTCGGTCATCGCGGCGGCGGTCCGCCCTACGGCCGTTGATCCACTGCTCGACGAGCTCATGCGCCTCGACGTTCCCGAGTCCGACATCACGGTCCTCCGCGCGGAAACGATCGAGTGGACGGCTACGCGGCCGTCCGAGACGAGCCTCGTCTGGGCGGACGTGCTCGGGCAGGCCTGGGTCAACGCGCGCCCGATCGCGCGGTATCTGACCCTGTTGTTCGTGGCCGGCGTGATCGCCGGCTACGGTGTGCTCGAGCGCAACCCCATCCTCATCGTGGGTGCGATGGCGGTCAGTCCAGACTTGCTGCCGATCACGGCCGTTGCCGTGGGGCTCGTCGGAAAGACCTGGCGCCTGGCAGGCGAGGCCATGTGCACGCTGGTCGTCGGAATGGCTATGGCGAGCGCCGCCGCTGCGCTGGTCGCGTTCGTACAGGATTGGCTTGACCTGATTCCGTCCGGGTTCAGCCTGAGCTCTGCATCCGATGCGCTGGGCGGGTTGACGAGCATCAGCCACGAGACGATCACCGTCGCCTTCCTAGCCGGCGTCGCCGGCATGCTGGCGCTGGAGACCCGCGCGAGTTCGGCGGTCGGCGTGGCGGTCTCGGTGACCACCATCCCCGCTGCCGCCTACCTCGGGGTCGCCGCCGGGCTCGGCGAGACCGGGACCGCTGGAGGCGCTTTGGGCCTGCTCGGCGTGAACGTCCTGATGATGACGCTGGGCGCTTCCGCGACGCTCCTGGTCCAGCGGCGACTCAGGCAGCGTGCCGGCGTGGAGCGTGCCGGATCGTGACGGGGCCCGGTTCGGCTCAGTGCTGCCCGGACATGTCGTCGCCGCTCATCCCCCCTGGGTTCGCGGCGTCGCCGGGCATGGAGTCGCGCTGCTGCATGTCCATGCCCATGCGGTGCATCGCGCTCGCCGCCTGAGGCGAGTCGGGCAGCGTCAGCCCGGGGACGTTCTCCGGCGCGAAGGCGACCGCGATACCGAGCGCGAGGAGGAGCACGGCCACGCCCCGGTTCGCAACCGCCCGCCAGGGCAGCAGCTTCTCGATGGCGATCAGAGCGGCGATGAATGCCATCCAGCCGAGGCTCATGATCCCGAGAGCGAAGAGGGCCACCATCAGCGCCCAGCAGCAGCCCACGCACCATGCTCCGTGCTCGATCCCCATACGCAGAGCCCCCTCGCGACCGCTGCGCCAAGAGGTCAACAGGAACACCATCGGGTTCCGGCACTTGCGCAGGCAGGCGTCCTTCAGCGGAGTGAGCTGGTAGAGCGCCGCCAGCACGATCACGCCGCCCGCGAGGTACGGCCCTCCGCGATCCCAGGAGAAGGCGTCGATCGAGAGCGACCTGGCGATATCGAAGATGGCGTACCCCACGAGGCCGGCTGCCGCCCAGGTGATCAGGTAGCCGCCGATGAAGACGGCGGTCGCGCCGGCCGGGGCGCTCTTACCCTGCTCGCGCCGGCCGTTCTCGATCCGGGCATACATGAGGACCATCGGCGCGATCGAAGGGAACATCATCGCGCTCATCATCACCACCCAGGTGGTGATGAAGAAGCCGAGCGTGCCGAGGTCGGTCCCCGGCCCCGCGTCCATGCCCTGCATGCGGTCGTCCGTCAGCGCCCAGGCCAGCACCGCAAGGAGGAGAAGGAGGCCGATCAACCCCAACCTGATCAGCTCGGGCAGGGCCGGCGGCCGGCGGAGGGTTGCTGACTCCATCAGTGTCGACTCCGTATGTCTTGTTCGTCGCTAACGGACGACGGCTGCACCCTCCGGCTGCTCACTGGAGTACTCGTAGTCGGCGGTCTCGGCGTATACGGCATCGAATTCGATGTCGAAGACATCGGAGTGTCCCGATGACTTGCCGACGCGGAACTCCGGTGCGAAGCCGAACGCCGCGTTCTTCACCGTCGTCTGGGTGCCGGAGCCCTCGGGCCCCGGAAGCGGCTCGAAGGTGAACGAATTGCCCCGGATCGAGAACGACGGGGTGTCGCCATCCGAGAAGGTGACCTCACCCCGCTCGGTGCCGAGATAGTTCCCGTAGAGACTCGCCAGCATCTCGAACGGGCCGCCCTCCTGCCCCCGCATGATCCGATCGATCGCGTCCAACTGTTCGTCGGATGCGTCATCGTTCACCACCACGCCGACCGTCAAGTTCCCGGCGCTCAGGTTTGACGGGAAGATGTTGATGAACCCGATCTTGGTGCCGCCGAGATCGACGTCGTCGAGGTTCCCCTCGCTCACATCGAAGACGAGGTTTCCGTGGCACTCCCCGTTCGGTCCGGTGGGCGGACCGTCGGCCGGGCACGGACAGAGCAGCTGGCAGCTGCACGTTGCCAGGTAGGTCCCCGAAAGTCTCCAAGCCATCGCGCTCTCCTCTCCGGCGGCGCTGAGCCGCGGATCTGCCGGCCCCGCCCCCAGGGCGGAGCCCTTTAAGCGCGACTCTAAATCCGCTCGGAGGGGGCGTCAAGGGTGCCCGCCGCGCTCGCTCTCGGCCCTCTTTCCGGCCAGCAGCCCGAGGTTGGAGACGATGAACGGAACGCAATAGCTGAGACCGACCTTGAGCCAGGTGGCGGCCGTCGCATCGCCGCGGATGACGACGTCCGCCTGATTGATCAGGAAGAGAATCGTGCCTACGACCAGGGCGATCTTGATCGTGCGTCGCAGATGCTCGCGCCGCAGGCAGATCTCGAGCGCCTCGCGCACGGCCGAATCGTCCCAGACGCGCGCTCGGACCTCGCCTGCTTCGGGCTCTCTCAGGTCCAGTCGCTCCGAGCGAGGGAACCCCTGAGGGAGGCCCCGCGCCTGATCGCCTCCCGGCCGAAGCGGTCGCGAAGCTCGTCGATGGCACGGTCGAGTGCCGCCTCGGAGCGGCCCGCCAGGGGCAGCTCGAGCTGGGCCTGATCCGTGAGATTCGCGACGGTGATGCCGAGCAGGGTGATCCCGCGACGCTCGATCATCGGCGTGACCTTCGCCAGCAGCGCCCTAGCCGCGGCGAGGATCGTGCCGGTACCGGCGGTGGGGTGGGGGAGGGTGCGGGAGCGGGTGGCCCGGGAGAAGTCGCCGAAGCGGAGACGCAGAGTCACCGTGCGGCCGGCGCGGTTCGCGGTCCGCACCCGCTGGGCGACGCGGTCGACCAGGGCGACCAGAAGGGCGTCGAGCTCCGCCCGGGACTTCGAGGCTCCGGCGAACGCCGACTGCGAGCCGATCGATCGCCGCCGGCGGCCACGCCGCACGCGCCTGGGATCCCGGTTGTGGGCGATCGCGTGAAGGTGGCGCGCGGCGTGCGGTCCCAGGAACAGAGCGAGCTCCGCCTCATCTCGTCGGCCGAGCTCCCCGATCGTGTGGATCCCCCGGGCATGGAGCTTCTCCGCGGTGATCTCACCGACGCCCCAGAGGGCCTCGACGCCGAGTGGCCGGAGGAACGCCTCCTCGCGCCCGGGTGAGATGACGAGCAGCCCGTCGGGCTTGGCCGCCCGGCTGGCCATCTTCGCGAGGACCTTCGTCCTCGCCACCCCGACGGTGACGGCCAATCCAACCTCCTCGCGCACCCGGCGTCTGAGCCGTTCCGCGATCTGGCGCGGCGGCCCGGAGATCGCCTCCAACCCGCTCACGTCCAGGAACGCCTCCTCGAGCGAGAGGCCCTCGACGGCCGGCGCCGTATCTTCGAACACCTCGAAGAGGGCCTTGCTCGCCTCCACGTAGGCCGAGAAGCGCGGCTCGACGACGACCGCGTCCGGACAGAGCGCGCGCGCCCGCCGCCCGCCCATGCCGCCGTGGATCCCGAAGGCGCGCGCCTCGTAGCTCGCCGCCATCACCACGCCCCCGCCGACGATGGTCGGACGGCCGCGCAGGCGGGGGTCGTCGCGCTGCTCGACCGAGGCGAAGAAGGCGTCGGCGTCGGCGTGCAGGATCGTGGCTCGGTCCGACACGAACATATGTTCGCATTGCCGCGCCAGGAATCAAGCCGTGTTTTGCGGGGACCTCGCCGGAAGCGGTCCCTGCACTTGCCTACACTGGAAACGGGCTCGGGTAGGGCGAGCCCTCTGAAGTGGAGAGCAAACTCGTCGAAGAGAAGGAGCGCGTGGTCGTCCGGTTCGCGGGCGACTCCGGCGACGGCATCCAGCTCGCAGGGAATCTGTTCGCCGCGGACACGGCGCTGATCGGCAACGACCTGGTCACGCTGCCGGACTTCCCGGCCGAGATCCGCGCCCCAGCCGGCACCCTCGCGGGCGTCTCGGCGTTCCAGATCCACTTCGCATCCCGGGAGATCCTCACTCCCGGCGGAAGGCCGAACGTCCTGGTGGCGATGAACCCGGCGGCGCTCAAGGCCAACCTCGCAGACCTCGAGCCGGGCGGCATCGTGATCGTCAACGAGGACGGCTTCACCAAGGGCAACCTGGGCAAGGCGCACTACGACGCCAACCCGCTCGAGGACGGATCGCTGGACTCCTACCAGGTGTTCAGGGTCCCGATGACGTCGATGACCGTGCGGGCGACGGAGGGCGTCGAGGTCAGCTCCAGGGATGCGGCCCGCTCCAAGAACTTCTTCGCGCTCGGGCTCGTCTCCTGGATGTACAGCCGGCCGACCGATCCGACCATCCAGTGGATCCAGCGGAAGTTCGACTCGGCACCGCTGATCAGGGACGCCAACCTGGCGGCCTTCCGAGCCGGCTTCAACTTCGGCGAGACCGCCGAGCTCCTCCAGGTCCACTACCAGGTGAAGGCGGCGCCGGCCGAGCCCGGCACCTACCGCGCGGTCAACGGCACCATTGCGACCTCACTCGGCCTGCTCGCCGCCAGCATCCGCAGCGGGCTACCGCTCTTCTACGCCAGCTACCCGATCACCCCGGCGTCCGAGCTCCTGCACGAGCTCTCGCGCCAGCGCAAGTACAAGGTGCGAACCGTGCAGGCCGAGGATGAGATCGCCGCGGCCAACATGGCGCTGGGCGCGTCGTTCGGAGGCAACCTCGGCGTAACCGCCACCAGCGGGCCCGGGATGGACCTGAAGGCCGAGACGGTCGGGCTCGCGGTCGCCCTCGAGCTGCCGCTGCTCGTGATCGACGTGCAGAGGGCCGGCCCCAGCACCGGCATGCCGACCAAGACCGAGGCGGCCGACCTGCTCACCGCGGTGTACGGACGGCACGGCGAGTCACCGCTCCCGGTGGTCGCCGCGTCGACTCCGGCGGACTGCTTCGAGGCGGCGCTGGAGGCCGCTCGCCTCGCGGTCACCTATCGCACCCCGGTGATCCTGCTCTCCGACACCTTCCTGGCGAACTCCTCGGAGCCCTGGCGGCTTCCTGACGTAGCCGAGCTGCCGGAGATCGATCCGGCGTTCGCGACCGAGGGCGATGGCGCCGACGGCTTCCAGCCGTATGCCCGCGACGCCCGTGGCGCGCGGCCGTGGGCGGTGCCCGGGACCCTTGGCCTGGCCCATGTGATCGGCGGCCTCGAGAAGGAGGACGTCACCGGTCAGATCAGCTACGAGCCGGAGAACCACGCCCGCATGACCGAGCTGCGCGCCGCCAAGGTCGCCGGGATCGCAAACGAGATCGGCGACCTCGCGCCCGACGATCCCGATGGGGCTGAGCTGCTGGTGCTCGGGTGGGGCTCGAGCTACGGTGCGATCACGGGCGCCGTACGCCGAGTCCGCCGTCGCGGCGGCCGGGTCGCCTGCGCCCACCTGCGCCACCTCAACCCGCTTCCGCCGAACACCGGTGAGCTGCTCCGCTCCTACGAGCGGGTGCTGATCCCGGAGACCAACAGCGGCCAGCTCTGGCGGATC
>DASXSZ010000092.1:0-4566 GCA_036505735.1 Solirubrobacterales bacterium | reverse complement strand
CGGGGCGCTGCGCTCGGGCCATGAGGTGTGGCTCGGGGCGCGCAATCCCGAGAAGCCGGAGCTACGTGACTGGCTCGAGGGCGCCGGCGAGGACGCCAGCCTGAGCGACATCGAGAGCGCCGCCGAGTTCGGCGAGCTGCTCGTCAACGCGACCGACGGGGATGGGTCCCTGGACGCCCTGCAGGCGGCCGGCGCGGAGAACCTCGCCGGCAAGACCCTGCTCGACATCGCCAACGCCGGCAGCTTCGACGAGCATCACTCCTTCGTGCTCACCTACGCCAACGACGACAGTCTCGCCGAGGAGATCCAGCGAGCCTTCCCCGACCTGCGGGTGGTGAAGGCGCTCAACACGATGCACCGCCGGTTGATGACGAGCCCCGACGCCCTGCCCGCCGACACCACTGCCCTCATCTGCGGGGACGATGACGAGGCGAAGGCCGAGGCCTTGGGACTGCTCGAGGACTTCGGCTGGAAGCGCGAGAACGTCATCGACCTCGGCGACCTGAGCGCCGCCCGGGCGATGGAGATGTTCGTCTCGCTCTGGGTTCGGCTCAACTCGGCGCTCGACCGGCAGCTCTTCGGCGTGGCCGTCGTCCGCGAGTAGCGTGGCGATGAGTTTCGTTCGGCGGCCCCGTCCTAGAAGAAAAGACGACGAAGGGAGTGTGGCAATGGGCAAGCTGGTGGTGACCGAGTTCGTAACGGTCGACGGCGTCTTCGAGGATCCGGGCGGCGCGGAGAAGTTCGAGCGCGGCGGCTGGGCCTTCGAGTTCAGCCGCGGTGAGGACGGTGACAAGTTCAAGACCGACGAGACGATGGGGGCCGAGGCTCAGCTGTTGGGCCGCGGCACCTACGAGGAGTTCGCGGCCGCCTGGCCCTCCCGCGAGGGCGAGTTCGCCGACAAGTTCAACACGATGCCCAAGTACGTGGTCTCCACCACGCTGGAGAACCCGGGGTGGCAGAACACGACCGTGATCGGCGGCGACGACCCCGCCGCCGAGATCGCCAAGTTGAAGGAGGAGATCGACGGCGTGATCCTGGTGGCGGGAAGCGCCAAGCTGCTCAAGCTGCTGCTCGACGAGGACCTGGTCGACGAGCTGCGGCTGATGGTCTTCCCAGTCGTGCTCGGCAAGGGCAAGCGCCTGTTCCGGGACCACACGGCCAAGTCGGCGCTCGAGCTGGTCGAGGTGAGGCCGGTCGGCGACGAGGGCGTCATCGTCCAGGTCTACCGCCGGAAGAGCTAGGGAGGAGGCAGAGCATGGATCAGCCCACCGCGGAGAAGGCGCTCAAGGAGCTGGAGGTCCTGGTCGGGGAGTGGACGATGGAGGCGACCCCGCCGGGCGGTGGGCCCTGGCCGGGAGAGGCGCATTCCACCTTCGAGTGGCTGGAGGGCAACCAGTTGCTGCTCGAGCGCTCGACGGTGGAGATGCCTGAGTTTCCCGACGGCATCTGCGTGATCGGCTGCGATGCCGCCAACGGGACCTACTACCAGCTCTACACGGACGACCGCGGCGTCTGCCGCGTCTACCGGATGAGCATCGGGGACGGCGAGTGGAAGCTGTGGCGCGACGGCGAGCCCTTCTCGCAGCGCTTCACCGCGAAGATCAGCGACGACGGCAAGACGATCGAGGGCCGCTGGGAGGCCGCCAAGGACGGCACCAACTGGGCGACAGACTTCGACCTGACCTACCGGAAGGTCGGCTAGCGCTACTTTGTGACTGTGACCGAGCTCGCCAGGGCGCACTGTGAGGCCTGCGCGCCCGGCACGCCACCGCTTCCGGAGGAGGAGGCGGCGGAGCTGTCGTCCGAGGTCTCCGAATGGGAGCGTGACGGAAACCGCTCCCTTCGCCGTGAGTTCTCGTTCCCGGACTTCCGGGACGCATTCGGCTTCGTGGCGCGGGCGGCGCTGATCGCCGAGGCGGAAGGCCACCACCCCGACATTGAGCTGGGTTGGGGCCGTGCGGCATTCGAGCTGACGACCCACGCCGCCTCAGGCCTGACGCGAAACGATTTCGTACTCGCGGCGAAGATCGATCGGCTCGTGGACTCCTGATCCGGGCTGCGACCGTTTGACATACCGCGCGCCCAGCGCTATTCCGGAGTTTCACGTAGGAGGAGGTAAAACGATGAAGGACTTGACCGTGATGCTCGAGGACCGGCCGGGCGCCCTCGCCGAGCTCGGCGACGCGACCGGTAAAGCCAACATCAACATCGAGGGCATGTGCGCGACGACGGCTGGGGGGAAGGGCGAGATCCACATCCTCGTCGAGGACCCGGCCGCCACCCGCGAGGCGCTCGAGGGCGCCGGGATCGACGTGAGCGGCGACCGCGACGTGCTCGTGACCGAGGTCGAGGACCGCCCCGGCACGATGGCCGCCGTCGCCCGCAAGCTCGGCGACGCCGGCGTCAACATCGAGGTCGCCTACACGACCTTCGGCGGCGTCAGGCTCGTGCTCGGCGTCGACGATCTGGACAAGGCCCGCGCCGCCGTCTAGCGCGCACAGCGGCCCTAGGTCTTGTTCTCGGTGGGCTCGGCGGGACCCACCGCCCCGGCCGCGGGAGCGTAGATGCTCTCGTGCCCGTCATCCCAGCGAACGCGATACCGAGGGGTAGGTGCCTCGCTCACCACCTCCTCTATGACGCCGGTCCGGGGCCGCCTCTCGGTCGACTCCGCCTCAGCCTTGATGCGATTCCCAACCTTCAGCTTCATCACTCACCTCCGATACGTCTCGCACACGGAATACCACCAACCTCGCCACAATGCCCGCTCGGTTGGTAGTAGGTTCAAAGGCACCGACGGATGATGGAGGACCGATGTACGCAAGCGTGCGCAAATACAGCGTCGACCCGGAGCACATCGAGGAGTTCTTGCACCGCCTCGACGAGCGATTCGCGCCCCGGCTGGCACAGATGCCCGGCTTCGTCGCCCACCAGGTGATCGATGCGGGCGTGGACAGGGCCGGCGAGGGCAGGGTATTCGCGGTGACGATCTGCCACGATCGAGAGGCGGCTGATCGATCCGCGGAGATCGCCGCCGAGTTCGTGCGCGACGAGCTCGGCGACCTCGAGGTGGAGCGCCTCGAAGCCGCCACCGGAGTCGTCAGCGTGAACCGCGCGGTAGCCGAGGTGCTCGAGACGGCTCACGCCTAGCCGGCCGCTAGGAATGTGGCCGGCTAGCCCTCGAGAACCTCCATCCTGGTGACGAGGCCGTCCTCGAACCAGTAGCGGTGCCGGACCCGGGAGTCCGTGAGGAGGTCGCCGCTGTTGGCATCGTGGACGACCTGGTGCACGTCAACGGTGACTGAGCCGTCGGGCTCCTGGGTGAAGGACTCGGGCTCGACCCGGCTGGAGATCTCGGCGAACTGGCGGGTCCAGTAGTCGCGGACCGCGTCGGTGCCCACGATCCGGCCTCCCTCCCAGGCGTTCGGCCAGTCGACGTCGGGGTGCATCAAGGCCAGCGCGGTCTCGATGTCGCGGTCGTTGAAGGCCCGGTAGGTGCGCCGCAGGCTCTCCTCGCGGTTCACAGGCTCAACCTAGCGCTGAGGCCTAGACGACCTGGGCCGGGCGGCCGCCAGGTGCGCGCTCCGCCGCCTCGCCCGTGTGCCGCCGCGGGGGCCGGCGCCGCCGAACGAGGCGCCGCACAAGCAGGATCGGCGCGGCCAGTACAGCGACGACCAGCCCGATGGCGAGCAACGGAGCGACCAGCGGAAGCAGCGCGAACGCGGTCAGCAGCAGGATCGGCAGCGACAGCACAAACAGCGCCATCGTGATGATCCCGAGGCCGACGGTCCACTTCGAGATCTCGTCGACCACCTCGGCCGTCCGGTATGCATTGGATTCGGGATTCATGGCGATTCCTTTCTGGTCACGGCCGCCTCAGGCGGCGGCCGCCTGTGGGACGGTTTCGGGCTCGGGCTCGCCCGCTCCCTCCAGCGGCTCGCGCTCGATCTCGTGCTCGCGCACCAGCCAGAGGGCGAGGGCGGCGCCGACGAAGCAGACCAGGCCGCCGAGCGTGAGCACCTCGTTGAGCCCGGTGAGGAATCCCTCGTGGGCCGCATGCGAGACGGCCGGTTGAGCCTGGGGCGCAAGCGTCGCCAGGGCCTGCTGGAGATTGCCCGACGAGGCGGCCTCGACGAGCTGCCGGGGGTGATCGCCGGTCGCGGTCGCGGTCCCGGCGGTCAGCTCGGTGACCTTGGCGGCCCCCCGGCCGACGAAGATCGCTCCCCAGACGGCGACGCCCACGGCGACTCCGACCTGGCGGAACGTGTCGTTGATCCCGGCGGCCATCCCGCTGCGCTCCTTGGGAACCACGCTGAGAGCGACGTCTGCGATCACCGGGTTGAGGAAGCCGACGCCGGCGCCGAGGACGAGGAAGCCGCCGAGCAGGGTCGTCCACTCGGAGCCGGCGTCCACGCCCGACATCAGAAGCAGGCCCACCCCCGCCACGGCTAGTGACGCGCTCATCATCACCCGCGCCGGGACCCGGGAGAGCAGGGCGCCCGAGACGGGGGCGGCGAAGAAGCTCACCAGGGTGAGCGGCAGGTACCGCAGCCCGGCCTGGAGCGGCGT
>DASXSZ010000091.1:0-7108 GCA_036505735.1 Solirubrobacterales bacterium | reverse complement strand
TCAGCCGGTGGTGATCTCGGCCGGGACGTCTATCTCCCGCTTCAGGATCTTCCCCGTCGGCCCCTTGGGGAGCTCGTCGACGATCCAGACCCGGCGCGGGTACTTGTATGCCGCGACCTGGCTCTTGACGTGCTCGCGGATCTCATTCGCGGTCGCCTCGGCGCCCTCGCAGAGCGCAACCGCCGCGCCGACCTCCTCGCCGAGCTCGTCGTGCGGGATCCCGATCACAGCCGCCTCGCGCACGGCGGGGTGCTCGTAGATCACCTCCTCGATCTCGCGCGGGTAGACGTTGTAGCCGCCGCGGATGATCAGGTCCTTCTTGCGGTCGACGATGAAGAAGTAGCCGTCCTCGTCGATCCGGGCCATGTCGCCGCTGTAGAACCAGCCGTCCTCGTCGATCGCGTCCGCGGTCGCGTCCGGCTTCC
The DNA here is from genome assembly GCA_036505735.1 of Solirubrobacterales bacterium. GTDB lineage: Bacteria > Actinomycetota > Thermoleophilia > Solirubrobacterales > 70-9 > DASUPK01. The sequence continues at coordinate 6,683 of DASXSZ010000091.1, read as the reverse complement.
GCCAGTAGCCCTTCATGATGTTGTGCCCCCGAATCGCGAGCTCGCCGACCTCCCCGTCCGGGACCGGGTTGCGGTCCTCGGCCACGACCCGCATCTCGACGCCCTCGATCGGGGTCCCGATGGAGCCGGGCTTCCGTCCGCGCTCGGGGTGGTTGAAGGAGGCGATCGGCGAGGTCTCGGAGAGCCCATAGCCCTCAATCACGACGCAGCCGAACGCCTCCTCGAATCCGCGCATCACCTCGAGCGGCATCGCGGCGCCGCCCGAGACGCAGAGGCGGAGTGTCGAGACGTCGAAGCGATCCCGGTCGTCGAGGTTGAGCATCGCCGCGTACATCGTCGGCACGCCCTCGAACACCGTGACGCCGTGCCGCTCGATGATCCCGAGCGCCTTGCCCGGGTCGAACCGCGGGATCAGGCTGAGGCAGGCACCGGCGGCGACGGAGCAGTTGAGGCCGCAGGTCTGGCCGAAGGAGTGGAAGAGCGGCAGCGCTCCCAGGATCACGTCGTCATCCGAGGCCGAAAAGAGGCTCAACCCGACTTCCACGTTGCGGGAGAGATTCGAGTGGGTGAGCTCGGCTCCCTTCGGCGTCCCGGTCGTCCCCGACGTGTAGAGGAGCACCGCCGTGTCGTCTGGCTCGCGCTCCACCACGTCGGTGTCCGGCTCGACCTGGCCCAGCAGGGCCTCGAACTCGCCCGGTGCGACCACGATCATCCCGGCGCCGGCCTCGGCCGCCCCGGCTTTGGCCTCGTCCGCGAGGCCCTCCCAGGCGAAGCAGACCTTGGCCTCCGGGTCGCCGAGATAGAACGCGACCTCGCGTCCCTTGAGCAGCACGTTCATCGGCACCACCACGGCGCCGGCGCGGAGCGTGCCGTAGTAGGCGACGGCGAACTGTGGGACGTTCGGCAGCATGATCCCCACCCGGTCGCCCGGCTCGACTCCGTAGCCGCGCAGCACCGCCGCGGCCCGGGCGCTCGCGTCGTCGAGCTGCGCGTAGGTCAGCTCGAATTCATCGAGGCGGACGGCCGGCCGGTACGGCTCGCGGGCTGTGGTCGTGGTCAGGAGCTCGGCGAGGTTCATCGGTGGGCCTCCATCAGGTTGCGAGGACATAGGTGCCGGGGGCCCTGCCCTTGGACCGGAAGCCGGGGCCGCCGAGCCGCTGGGGCGCGGGGCGCATCGGCCCGGAGCGGTCCGCGAGCCACGCGTTCCAGTCCTCCCACCAGGTGCCGGGCCGCTTCTCGGCGCGGGCGAGCCAGGCCTCCGGGTCGGCGTGGTCAGCTTCCTTGGCGACCCGGTAGCTGGCTTTCTCGTTGCCCGGCGGGTTGACGATCGCGGCGATGTGGCCGCTGGTGGAGAGCACGAAGCGCGTGTCGCCGCCGAGCATCCGCGTGGTCCGCTGGCAGTTCTCCCACGGCGTGATGTGGTCGGCGATCCCGGCGACGACGTAGCTGTCGACGTCGACCTTGCCGAGGTCGATCGGGGTGCCGAGCAGCTCGAGCGCGCCCGGGTCGACCAGCGGGTTGTCGAGCGCGATCTGGATGAAGTCGCGGTGCAGCCCGGCCGCCAGGCGGGTCGTGTCCTGGTTCCAGAAGAGGATGTCGAAGGCCGGTGGCCGCTGGCCGAGCAGGTAGTTGTTCACCACGTAGGACCAGATCAAGTCGTTGGGCCGCAGCCAGGCGAACAGCTCGGCTAGCGCGTTGCCGTCGAGGTAGCCCTTGCGGGCGGAGACCGCGAGCGCGGCGCGCGCGATGTCCCGGTTGACGAAGGCGCTCGGGACGCCGGCCTGCTCGTTGTCGAGCACGCAGACCCCGAGGGTCAGGCCGGCGAGCCGGTCCTGCTCGCCGTTCGCCGCGAGATGGCCCGCGACGCAGGCGCCGGCGATGCCGCCGCCGCAGAAGGCAAGCAGCTGCGCCTGCTCGGACTCGCTCACGGCGCACGCCGTGTCGAGCGCCGAGAGGATCGCCTCCGCGTAGGTGTCGAGCCCCCAGCTGCCGTGCTCGGCCTCCGGGTTCCGCCAGGAGATCACGACGACCTGCTGTCCCTGTTGGACCAGGTACTCGACCAGGCTCCGGCCCGGTGCCAGGTCCGCGATGTAGTACTTGTTGATCATCGGCGGGACGAGCAGGAGCGGCACCGACCGCACCTCGTCGGTCTGGGGCGCGTACTGAATCAGCTCGAAGGGGTCCTCACGCTGGATCACGGCCCCTTTCGTGGTGGCGAGGTCGACGCCCACCTCGAACTTGGAGGTGTCGACCATCGAGGGCAGCCTGGGGGGCGTTCGCATGTCGGAGGCGAACTGCCCAGCGCCGCGAACGAAGCTCGCTCCCCGGGTGGCGACTGCGTTCTTGATCGCGGCGGGGTTGGACCAGGGGAAGTTCGTGGGCGAGAGGGCGTCGTGGATGTTCTCGACGGGGAAGCGGACGCGTCGCTCGGTCTGCAGGTCGAGGTCTGCGTCGCGGATCAGTCCGTCGAGAGCGACGCCGGTCGCGAGGTACACCTGCATCAGCCGGTGGAAGACGGGGTTCTTCTGCCAGGCGGGATCGCCGAAGCGCCGGTCGCCTCGCGGCGGTGCGATCTCGGCGCTGCCCGTCGCCACCCGGCCGAGCTCCCGAGCCAGGCCGGTGACCCGGCGCGCGACGGTCCCCGGCCGCCGCACCAACGAAGCTCCGAGCTTGAGCGTCGCGTCTGCCGCGAAGAAGCGCTGGCGTGGGCTGTAGGTGGCCTCCGTCAGCAGGACGTCGAGGGGGGCGCTCAGGTCGCGCTGATCGGGGGTGCCGTCCGCCGCGGTCGCCTTCGGTTGCCTCTTCGTCGCGCTTTCCATGATCTCTCGTCTCCTCGTGCCTCGGTTGCTCCGCCTAGGCGAATGCGCTGTAGCCGGTGATGTCCCGGCCGACCAACAGCACCTGGATCGACTCGGTCCCCTCGAAGGTGAAGATCGCCTCCATGTCGACCAGGTGGCGCATGACGTGGTTGTCGAGCAGGATGCCGTTGCCCCCGAGCAGGTTCCGCGCCTCGGCGACGACCTCCCGGGCCTTCAGCGTGTTGTTGAGCTTCGCCAGCGAGGCGATCGGGTCGGAGATCCGCTCCTCCTCGGTGAGCCGCCCGATCCGCACGCAGTAGAGCTGCATCGCAGTGATCTCGGCCAGCATGCGGACCAGCTTCTCCTGCACGAGCTGGAAGCTCGCGAGCGGCTTTCCGAACTGCTTGCGGCGACGCGTGTACGTGAGCGCCGCGTCGTACGCGGCGACGGCGTGGCCAAGCGCGGCGTAGGCGCAGGTGAGCCGGGTGCCCGCCAGCACCCGCCCGGTGTCCTTGAAGCTGCGGCCGCCGGGAAGCCGGCTCTCCTCCGGGACCCGCACGCCGTCGAGGGTGATGTGGGCGTTCCAGATCGCGCGGACCGAGGCCTTGCCCTCGATCACGTTCGCCTGGTAGCCGGGGGACGGCGGCTCGACCAGGAATCCCTTGACCTGCCCGTCGTCCGCGTCGCGGGCCCAGACCACGACGACGTCCGCGATGGAGCCGTTGCCGATCCAGCGCTTCGCGCCGTCGATCACCCATTCGTCGCCGTCACGGCGCGCGGTCGTCTCGAGGGCGACCGAGTCGGAGCCGTGATCGGGCTCGGTCAGCGCGAAGGCGCCGAGCTTCTCCACCTGGGCCATCGGCGGCAGCCAGCGCTCCTTCTGCTCCTCCGACCCGAGCATGTAGATCGCACCCATGGCGAGGCCGGCCTGGACGCCGAGGAAGGTCCCGAGGCTGCCGTCGCCCCGGCTCAGCTCCATGTTCACCAGGCCGGCGGCGAGCGCGCTCATCTCGGGGCAGCCATAGCCCTGGATGCCGTCGCTAACCAGCCCGAGCTCGCCGAGCCGCCGGCAGAGATCGAGCGGGAACTCGGCGCGCTCCCAGCAGTCGTTGATCACCGGGAGGACCTCGTTCTCGACGAACTCGCGGGTCCTCGTCAGGTAGTCGAGCTCCGATTCCGTCAGGTCCTCACGGAGCAGGAAGTAGTCCGTGCCCAGGGCCTTGCCGAGATCGGTGGGCGCCGTGCGCTCGGCTTCCCTGGTGTCGCTGGTCGAGAAGCCGGTCACGCGAACGAGGCTACGCCTGCTCCCAGGAGGCCGCAAGGGTTCCGCCCACCAGTGTCGAGGGGCGCGGCTTGTGACCGGAATACAATCCGAGCCGAGGAGAGATGGCCCAGGCAGAAGCGAGAGCGGCCACGCCCGCGGCTCAGGCGTCGCCCGGCGCGCTGCGCCTCGTCGAGGGATTCAGGGACCGGATCGAGGAGATCCTGGACGACTCCATCCGCGGGATGCGCGATGAGATCCCGTCCTATCGCACGGCTGACGCTTCGATGGTGGAGAGCGTTCGCGAGCACGTCCGGCTCCATTTCGAGGCGCTGATGAACAGCCTCTCCGAGGATCGGCCGATCTCCCGCGAGGACCTCCTCTTCGTCCGGCCCGCGGCGACCTTCCGAGCGCGCTCCGGCGTGCCGCTCGCAGACTTCATGCACGCGTTCCGCATCGGCCAGCGCGAGATCTGGAGGGGCCTCGCGGCCGGCGTCACCGACGACGAGACGCGGGAGGCCGCGCTCTCGGTGGTGGAGGAGGTGATCCAGTACGTGAACCTCGCCTCCACCCACGCAGCGGAGGTCTACGTCGAGGTCGAGGGCCTGCTCCAGGCCCAGGGGGAGCGCGTCCGACGCGACCTGCTCGGCGACCTGCTCGCCGGCAGGCTTCCCGGGCCCGGCCCGCGACTCGACGCCGCCCGCGAGGCGGGCCTCGACCCGGAGGGCGCATGCGTCGTGGTCGTCGGGTCCTCGCGCATCGAGTTGCCGGACGAACATGCGCTGCGCTCGGCCGCGAGCGCGATCGCGCGCGCCGCCGGCGGCGCCGTCACCCCGCTGACGGTGGTTCGGGGGGACGAGATCGTCATCGTCGCTTCGGGCGACGGGCGCGACCCCGGCGCGGTCAGCGAGGCGATCGGCTCCTCCCAAGCGAAGCTGGCAGAGAGCGGCGTCCCGCTCGCGATCGGCGTCAGCACGCTCCAGCCGCGGCTCGAGCGCGTCCCGGTTGCCTATCGCGAAGCCAGCGCCGCCCGCGAGCAGCTCGATCGAGAGGCTGGCGTGGTGTCCCTGCTGACGCTGAGCGCCTTCGAGTACCTGACGATGGTCGGGGGCGAGACAGCGAGTCGCCTGATCTCCGATCGGGTCCGCGACTTCGTGCAGAGTGACCTAGCCGAGGGCGGCGAGCTGGCCCGCACCCTCATGGCTTACGTCGAGGCCGACCTGAACGCCAAGGCCGCATCCGAGCGGCTCCACGTCCACGTCAACACGGCCCACTACCGGCTCAACAAGATCGCCGAGCGGACCGGTAGCGACCTGCGCAGCGTCTCGGACGTGCTCGAGCTGCTGATCGCGATCAATCTCGCCGAGCGCGCTACGAGTACGGGGCGATGAAGAGGAATACCGCGATGTTCGAGATCACGATCGTGAACATCAGGGCGCTGAGCGAGAGCTTCTCCCGGGCCTTGGTCTGAGCGTCGTTCTGCATTTCTCTTCTCCTGTCCGCTTGGGTCGGGTCGGGTTCTGCGGGGCACGCGGCAAGGTATGAGGCGGCGGCCGCCGCGTCGTTAGGTGCGACAGGGGAACTTTCGCCGCGGCGCTTGTGTGGCGAACACAACGGCCGCGCCGCCCGGACCTCGATACTGCCTGTGGACGTGAATACCGCAGCGCCGAAACCCGAGGGCGACGAGCCGCGCTGGTGGGGAAACCACCTCGGCGAGCTGCGCTGGCAGCTCGACGCCGCCCGCCTGCTCGTCCATCCTGTCCTTCGCGGACAGGGTGTTGCGAGGGGCGACGGCCGTTCGGTGCTTCTGCTGCCGGGGTTCCTCGCCGGCGACTACACCCTCGCGCCGGTGGCCCTCTGGTTGCGGAGGATCGGCTATCGCCCGGCCCGGATCGGACTGCTCACCAACAGCGGCTGCTCCCGGGAGATCATGGACCGCCTCGAGACTCGCGCCGAGGCGCTGGCGGAGGAGACCGGCAGGCGGGTCGCGGTGATCGGCCACAGCCGCGGCGCGCACCAGGCCAAGGTCCTCGCCGCGCGACGGCCGGAGCTCGTCTCGCACGTGGTCGGCCTCGGCGGCGGTCTCAGCAGGCAGATGGACGTGAGCGCTCCGACCGCCGCGGCGGTCGCCCTCGTCCGGGCCTGGCACAGGCGCACGCCCGAGCGCAGGCAGAACGGCTGCCTGGCCGAGGACTGCCTATGTTCGTTCGCCCAGGAGTACGCGGCGCCCTTCCCGGACAGCGTTCGGCTGACGAGCGTCTACTCGAAGTCCGACGGGGTAGTCCGCTGGCGCTCCTGCGTCGTCCCTTACGCCGACAACGTCGAGGTCAGGGGCACGCACGTCGGACTGGCGCTCAATCCGGAGGCGTATGTCGCGATCGCGGCCGCTCTCGCGCGGCCGGCAGTAACCACCCCCGTGCGCTAGGTGACGCGCTGCATCCCGTGTGAAGGCGGCGCGAGGTTTATCGGGTCATGAACCGGCCCTCGTGACCCAAACCCACCCGGAACCGCTGGAAACCAACGGCAACTCCGAAGCGGACCAGATCACGAAAGTCCCTGCAACCACGGACAAATCATGGCTTCCATTTCCTTGACTGAAAATCGTGGTGTCGGCGGTTCGACTC
>DASXSZ010000090.1:0-11899 GCA_036505735.1 Solirubrobacterales bacterium | reverse complement strand
GTGCGGCATCTTCTGCAGATCGGTCCAGACAGCGCTGCCCGAGATGTCCTTGCCGAGCCAGGCGACGAGCGGCGAGGAGCCCTGCGGGCGGCCACCGTAGATGTCGCCGAGCCGGACCAGGCGCCGGCGCTGGTTCGGCACCTCCACGCCGACGGCCTGCTTGCCCGGAATCGGAGCCAGGATGCGGATGTCGGTCGAAGCCAGCGCGTAGGCCAGGTCGTCCTTGAGCTGGGTGATCTTCGAGACCTTGGTCCCGGGGGCCAGCTTGAGCTCGTAGCGGCTCACGTGGGGACCGGTGACGGTGCCCACGATCCGCGCCTCGACGCCGAAGTGGCCGAGCGCCTCGAGCAGCGTTCGAGCGACCTCCTCGTGGTCCCGCGTGTCCGGGCCCTTGTCGGGCTTGCCGCGCTCGAGCACCTGCTCCGCGTTGGGCGTCTCGTAGTCGATCTCCTCCGACTCGGTGACGCCGCCGCGCTTCTCGCCCATCGGGGTCAGGGCCGGCTCGGGCTGCTCCTCGGATTCGGGCTCGCCTTCGTCCGCGGGCTCGCCCTCGGGCGCGTCCGCCTTGGCCACCCTGATTGCCTCGCTGTCGCCCTCGAGGTCCTCGAGCTCGCTGGTGTCCGGCTCGTCGGCGACCCGCACGGCCTCGTCGAAGTTCGCGACGCGCTCGGTCTCCTGCTCATCCTCACCGCCGACCAGCACCTGGAAGTCGTCCCCATCGGCCACCGGCTCCGGTGGCCCGAAGACGGGCTCGGTATCGGCGGGGGTGGTGTCGATCAGGTCGGGGTCCGTGCTGATCCGGCTCTCCTTGATCGCGGTCGCGAAGCCGACCGTGCCGCGCTTGGCGCGGTCGAAGCCGCGCCGCCCGGCCCGGACCATGTCCGAGACCGACCGTCCGGTGATAAGGAGCAGCCCGGAGACGAGCAGGAGCACAGCGATGATCTGGGCGCCGATGCGCTGGAAGAGCGTGGTCGTGGCCCAGTAGAGGACCTCGCCGAGGCCCCCGCCGTGGTGCGGGAAGAAGTTCGGATCGAAGAGGTCCTTGCGCACGCCGTCGGGACCGAGCCCCGCGGTCTGCGCGGCGAGGGCCAGCAGCAGCCCGCAGGCGATCGCAACGACCCCCACCGCCACCGACCGCGGCGAGGGCAGGAACGGCCGCAGGATCAGGCCGATCCCCGCCAGCCCCAGTGCGGCAGGCACGACGATCGCGCCGGCCCCGACGGCGTATTCGAGCGCGGTCTCGGAGCCGTTGCCCACTGTCCCCCCGTTCCAGCCCAGATAGATGACGTACCCCAGATAGACCGCCAGGCCGATGGAGGCCAGCCCGGCCAGGTCGAGGCGGCGCTGGAGCACCTCGTCCGAGGGCCGGCCGCGGGGGCGGGGGCGATTGCGCACGCCGCCACGCCGCCTCCGCGCGCGGGCAGGCTGCCTCTTGCGCCGAGGCGGATCACGCCGCTCCGGGGCGCCGAAAATGCGGTCTGCAAGCATCCGCCCACCCAGTTCGACGCGTGATCGCCCTCCCCTGCCAGGCGTGAACGCCGCCATCGTTCGCCCTTGAACGGCTTCGCCACACACGCGGCCACAGACACCGCCGCCGCCGCACCTAAACGTTCCCTCAAGGCCGCTTGTTAGCCGTGGATTCGCATCTACCCTTGAGGGCCGTGATGGAACAGGCAACAGCCGCCGCGCGCGTGCTCGTAGTCGAGGACGACGAGGCGATCGCGGACGTCCTGCGGCGCTCGCTGCGCGCCGAGGGCCATGAGGTCCGCAGCGCCGGCGACGGCGCCGAGGCGCTCACGGCCGCCGAGCAGTTCAGCCCCGACCTCGTCGTGCTTGATCTCGGCCTCCCCCGCCTCGACGGGATGGAGGTCTGCCGCCGGATCCGCGCCGAGAGCGACGTCCCGATCCTGATGCTGACGGCGCGCACCGAGACCGAGGACCGGGTCAAGGGTCTCGATACGGGGGCTGACGACTATCTGCCGAAGCCGTTCGAGCGCTCCGAGTTGCTCGCCCGCATCCGGGCCCTGCTGCGGCGGCGCCCGCCGCGGGGCAGCGCCTCGATCGTCGTCGGCGACCTGCTTGTGAATCCGGACACCCGCGAGGTGAAGCGCGGCCAGCGGGAGATCGAGCTGACCAACCGAGAGTTCGAGCTGCTCGAGTACCTGGCCCGCAACCAGAAGCTCGTCGTCTCGCGCGAGCGGCTGCTCGAGGACGTCTGGGGCTATGACCCCTTCGAGCAGACCAACACGATCGACGTCTTCATCTCGAACCTGCGGCGCAAGCTCGAGTCCGGCGGCGAGCCGCGCCTGCTGCACACCAAGCGGGGCGCGGGCTACGTCCTGAAGGCGGCCGCGTGAAGTGGGCCAACCCTAGGCGCCTTCCCCTCTTCGAGCGCATTCCGGTCCGGTGGCGTATCGCCATCACCACGGCCGGCCTCACGTTCCTGATCCTGGTGATCTTCGCGCTCGTCCTCGGTCAGGTGGTCGGCAATCGCATCCGCAGCGACTTCCGGCAGGAGCTCCGCAGCGCCGCTCATTCCCTGGCGGCCGAAACCAGGGTCTCCTTCGACCCTGTGTCGGGCGTCGTGGTCGACAGTCCGAACCTGAGGGCGTATGCGCTGCCTGAGGACGCCCAGATCAAAGTGCTCGATCAGCAGGGGCGTCCGCTCGCCGGGACGAACCCAGCGATCGGCCTCGGATCTCCAACCGCCGGCGTCCATGATGTCGGCGACCTGAGCGTCGCGACGGAGCCGATCACCGCATCGGGGTCACTGCCCGCCTACGTCCAGTACGCGCGCCCTCATGACGGTGTGAATGACACAGTCGCGCGGCTCTGGTTTTTCCTCAGTGCCGGAGTCCTCGGCGGCACGCTGCTGGCGCTCCTCGCCGGCCTGGCCGTCGCCGATCGCGCCATGCGTCCCATCAAGGGGCTCACCGGCCTGGCCCGCCAGATCACCAGCACACGGGACCCGTCGAGGCGGATCCCTGCACCGGCCACCGACGACGAGGTTGGTGAGCTCGCGCGGACGATGGACGGCATGCTCCAGGCGCTGGACGAGGCCACATCGGAGCGCGAGCAGGCCCTGGAGCGCCAGCGCGAGTTCGTGGCCGACGCCTCGCACGAGCTCAGGACCCCACTGACCAGCATCCAGGCGAACCTCGAGCTGCTGCAGGCCGAGCGCGCCGGGTCGGCCGACGACCGGCTCACGGTCGACTCCGCGCTCAGCTCGACCAAGCGGATGTCCGGCCTGGTCTCCGACCTCCTGCTTCTGGCGCACGCCGACGCCGGCCGCCGGGTCGCCACCAAGGACCTCGATCTGGCCGCAATCGCCGTCGGCGCGCTCGAGGAGGTCCAGCCGCTGGCCGGCGAGCGCCGCCTCGAAAGCCAGCTCGAAGGGCCGCTCCCCATGCGAGGCAACCCCGATGAGCTTCACCGGCTGGTCCGGAATCTGCTCGAGAACGCGGTCAGACACACCCCCGACAAGACCACCGTCGAGCTGACTGCTCGACGCGACGCAGGCGAGGCGCTGCTCGAGGTGGTCGACGATGGCCCTGGGATCCCGCACGGTATGGAGAGCCAGGTCTTCGACCGCTTCGTGCGCGGCGACGGGCCGTCCGACACCGCCGGCGGCGGCGGCAGCGGGCTCGGCCTGGCGATCGTCCGGGCGGTGGCCGAAGCGCATGGCGGCTCGGTCGACGCCGGCCGAAGCACCTACGGCGGCGCCCGCTTCTCGGTTCGGCTACCGCTTGAGGGGGCTCCCGAACCGAAGCCGGAGGAGAAGGACCGGGAGCAGCCCACCACCTCGCGGCCCGACTGATCTCGGACCTTTAGCAAACGTTCAAGATCGCCTCATAGATTCAGCACTGGACGAGACACCTCGCCGCGGTGCGAAACCCCACACACCGCGACGAGACCCGCTGAGGCCGGGGATCCGGCCGAAGCGTCGCCCCCGGTGGTCGCCCCTCCCTCGACCGCCGGGGGCTTTCTTGTGCCGGCTGACCGGCGATAAGATCGACCGATGGCCCGGCCGTGCCGCCTCGGCTTGGTGGCGATCGCCGCTTCGACGGTCCTGTTCTGCGCCCCGCAGGCCTCCGCCAAGAATCCGGCGGCACCGACCGGCCCGGATCAACCGCTCGCCGACGGCTGTCAGCGCTCGGACTTCGGCATCGGCTTCGACACCTCCCCGGAATGGGTCTATGTGTACCGGAACACGGCGATCCGCCAAGCTCAGGGGTTGGTCCGTGTCGCGCACCCCGCGAAGGACGATTCCGTCCTCGAGCACGATGCATATGACGCCAACGCCAACCTCGTCGTCGCCAAGAAGTTCCGCTACCTCCTCGGTGGAAGCCAGTCCGCGCAGACGGGCAACTTCGCGCCCGATGCCGAGGAGGGCGGCCGGCTCCACTTCGAGTGGGAGAGCGGGACTCTCCCCCTCTTCGCCTGGCCGACCGACGGCGATCGCGCCACGATCTGGGGCTCGTGGATCTGGGACTGCGGACACTGGTCGACCGGCCCGGCCAACATCGGCGGCACGATCGTCGGCGAACGGACCGAGCTTCATCCGCTGAACGGCATCGTCGTCAACCGCGCCTCCCTTTCCGGGCCTGGGAAGAAGAACGGGCGGGAGACGGACACCTTCTTCTCCAACCAGGGCACCCGCGCTCACGCGGTAGAGCAATGCGCCCTCAGTCACAACCCGGTGCCCGGCGGCCCGTACCCGCAGTACGACTCCGGGTTCGGGCCATGCGCTCAAGAGCGCTCCAACAGGATCCAGCCGCTGGCGCGCAGCTACAAGTACCTCGTTCCAGCTCCGCCGAAGCCGTCGGGCGGGGCGAAGCTCCGGTTCAAGATCCTGAATCGGGTCGGGGGCAAGTCCGGCTCCGACAAGCTGAAGGTCAAGCCGAACGGTCTCGCCGTCACCACCAAGGTCAAGCGGGGCACGAACCCCATCCAGTTCGGACAGAGCTTCTTCCTCTGGTGGACGCCGAACTCGGCGAAGCCCGGGACGACCTTCAAGGTGACGCTCGGGTCGCTCAGGATCAACCAGTCTGACCCTGACCCGATCTACGGCGCGACGACCTCTCCATGGAATCTGTATCTCGACCTGAACGGGTCGTGGACGCTCCTCAACACGCTCGTGCCACAGCTGGGCGCGGTCTCCGACGGAGAGACGATCCCCATCAACAAGACCCTGCCCGTGCATGCTCCCAACGGCTCCGGTCTATGGCTTCAGGTCTCCGGCCGCGAATGCGACGAGCCCGGCGGCACCACGGTGCTCGGGATAGCCGCCAACCTCGTCTATCCCTGCCCGGCCAACACGACCGAGCAGAACCCGAACGTCTTCAAGCTGCTCAGCAACGACGACACCGGGACGATCCTCGACATCTTCCGATCCGCCAAGGCGGCCCTGGGTACGCACAGCACGACCGCGCAGGCCACGGTCAATTTCCCGCACTCAGGGCCGATCAGCTTCGGCGATGGCCAGCAGGGCAACGGGGGCTACGTCCTCAACTACTCGGTGAAAAAGGGCTGACCTGACCGGCGCTCTCGTCGGCGGGCTAGACCTCGACGACGACCGGCAGCACCAGCGGCCGGCGGCGGAGCTTCTCGTAGACGAACTCCGCGATGTCGTCGTGGAGGTCCTGCTGGAGCAGTGAGATCTCCCTGATCTGCTCGTCCGCCGCCTCGCTGAGGGTGTCGGCGACCACGTCCCTCAACTCCTCGCGCAGGCCGTCTGCGTCGTCGGAGAAGGGGACGCCGCGGAAGATCACCTCCGGGTCGGCCACCTGCGAGCCGTCGTCCGAGGAGATCGTGGCGACCACGATGAAGACTCCGTCGTCGGAGAGCTTGCGCCGGTCGCGCAGAGCGAACTCGTCCGGCTCGCCCACCGAGACGCCGTCGACGAAGATCATGCTGGCGTGGACGTCGTCTGAGAAGCGGGCACCCGACTCGTCGATCTCGAGCGTCAGCCCGTTGCGCCCGTTGAAGATGCGGTCAGGGTCGATGCCGACCGACTCCGCGAGATCCGCGTGCAGCCGCAATCGCTTGTGGTCGCCGTGGAAGGGGAAGACGTTGCGCGGCTTGGTCAGGTTGAGCATCAGCTTGAGCTCCTCCTGCCAGCCGTGGCCCGACGCGTGGATCGGGGCGTCGGCCGCGGTCACCACCTGAGCGCCGATCTGGAAGATCCGGTCGATGGTCTCGTTCACCGAGCGCTCGTTGCCTGGAATAGGCGTCGCGGAGAAGATCACGGTGTCCCCGGAGTGGAGCTCGACGTCGGGGTGGTCGCGGTGCGCCATCCGACGCAGAGCCGATAGCGGCTCGCCCTGGCTGCCGGTCGAAATGACGACGACCTTCTCGTCCGGGAAGTCCTGGATCTCCTTGGGCGAGATGAAGAGTCCCTCCGGTGTCTCCGCCATGCCGAGGTTGGAGGCGATGTTGAAGTTCTTCCTCATCGAGCGCCCGACCAGCGCGACCCGGCGGTCGAGCCTGGCGGCGGCGTCGATCGCCTGCTGCACGCGGTGGATGTTGGAGGCGAAGCAGGTGACGATGATCCGGCCCGGACAGCGCGAGAAGACCTCGAGAAGGGCCGGGCCGACGCTCGACTCCGACGGGGCGACCCCCGGCCGATCGGCGTTGGTCGAGTCCCCGCAGAGACAGAGCAACCCGTCGCGCCCGAGCTCGGCCAGGCGCGAGACGTCGGCCGGGATCCCATCGACCGGCGTCTGATCGAACTTGTAGTCCCCGGTCACCAGCACCCGGCCCATCTCGGTGCTGAGGGCCACCGCCCGGGCGTCCGGGATCGAGTGGGCCATGTGCACGAGCTCTATCTCGAACGGGCCGGCCCCGATCCGTTCGCCGGCGGGCAGCTCCTGCATCGGCACCTCCCGGAGCTTGTGCTCGTCGAGCTTGGAGCGCACCATTCCCACCGTCAGCAGCCCCCCGTAGATCACCGGCGGGATGCCGATCTCCCGCAGCACATACGGCAGCGCCCCGACATGGTCCTCGTGCCCGTGGGTCAGGACGATCGCCTCGATGTCGTCGGCGCGTTCACGCAGCGCCGAGAAGTCAGGCAGGACGAGATCGATGCCGAGCATGTCGGCGGTGGGGAACATCAGCCCCGTGTCGACGATCACGATCCGCCCCTCCGCCTCCACGGCGGTCATGTTCTTGCCGATCTCCCCGAGGCCGCCGAGAGGGAGGATGCGAACGCTCGAGCTGCTCAAACCTACGCGGCGCTCCCCGCCAGCAACCCGTGTGCCTCAAGCGCCCGCCTGACCTCCGCCCTCTGCTGATCGTCGGCCTCCACGATCGGCAGACGAGCCCTCCCCGAGCAGACCCCGAGCAGCTCCAGCGCCGCCTTGACGGGGATCGGGTTGTTTTTGCTGAGGACCTCGTAGATCGGCCGCAGGGACGCGTCGATCTCGCGCGCGCGGTCGGTGTCGCCGGCCTGGACCGCGTCGTAGATCTCTCGCATCTCCGGGCCGACCAGGTGAGAGGCGACCAGGACGCCCCCCGGTCCACCCATCTCGAGGGTCCGGAGGAAGGTCCCGTCGTTGCCGGCGAGGACCCGGAGCCCGTCGATCGGCTGCAGCTCATCGTCGTTCGCCTGCTTGACGCCGACGACGTTCTCGATCTGCCCAAGCTCGGCGAGCAGGTCGGGCGGGACGTTCACCACCACCCGCGAGGGGATGTTGTAGAGGATCACCGGGAGCCCGGCCGCCTGCGCAATCGCCCGGTAGTGGGCGAGGATCCCGGCCCGGTTCGGCTTGTTGTAGTACGGCGTCACCGCGAGCACGGCGTCAGCGCCCGCGTCGGCAGCCGCGGCCGAAAGGCGCTCGGAGTGCCGCGTGTCGTTGGAGCCGGTACCGCAGATCAGCAGGACCTCGGGACCGAGCTCGTCGCGAATGGCCCGCAGCAAGGAGAGCTTCTCGGCATCGTCGAGCGTCGGGGACTCCCCCGTGGTGCCTGCGAGCACGAGCCCGTGCGAGCCGCGCTCGACCAGGTGCCGCGCCAGCTTGCGGGCCACCGCCTCGTCCACCGATCGATCCTCGGCGAACGGCGTCACCATCGCGGTGATCACGCCTCCGATTTCCGCCATCAGCGTGAGGGTACCGGGACCCGCAGGCGTCAGTCCTGCAGGAGGTTCTCCAGCCCGACCACGAAGCGCTCCGGCAGCTCCGCGACCTTCCGCACCGCAAGCAGCACCCCCGGCATGAAGCTCGAGCGGTCGGTCGAATCGTGCCGGATCGTGAGCGTCTGTCCCTGGCCGCCGAAGACGACCTCGTGATGGGCGACCAGCCCGGGCAGGCGGACGGAGTGGATCGGCTCGTGGACGGTCCCACCCGCCCCGCGGATCAGCGCCGCCGTCCGCTTGGCGGTACCCGAGGGGGCGTCCTTCTTCTGGTCGTGATGCAGCTCGACGATCTCCGCCTCCGTCATGTGTGGGGCGACCAGCCTGGACGCCTCCATCATCAGAACCGCGCCGATCGCGAAGTTGGGCGCGACGAAGCAGTTCGCCTTGCTGTCTGCCCGCTCGACGGTCGCGCGGAGCGCATCGAGGTCGAAGCCGGTGCTGCCCACCACGGCGTGCACGTCACTGTTGATCGCCTCGAGGACGTTGGCAGGGGCTGCGTCGGGCGTCGTGAAGTCGACCATCACGTCCGCGCCCTCGAGGACGTCCGTCACCGCGGTATCCAGGGCCGGGTCGGCGCGACCGGCCAGCTCCATGCCGTCGGCTCCCTCCACCGCACCGCAGACGGTCTTCCCCATGCGCCCGGCTGCGCCGGAGACGACGACCTTGATCGGCTCGGCCATGTCGGCGATCTTATGCTCCGCGCATGACTAGCGACCGAGGGGGGCGAATGGCGACTCTGCACATCGAGCATCCGATCACGGACCTGGAGACCTGGCTCGGCGCCTTCGGGCGGTTCGCCGATGCCAGAACGAAGGCGGGGGTGAAGGCGCATCGCGTACACCAGCCGCTCGACGACGATAACTACATCTACGTCGAGCTGGACTTCGACAACACCGAGCAGGCCGAGGCGTTCAAGGGCTTCCTCGAGACGAAGGTCTGGTCCTCCGCCGATGCCTCACCCGCGCTGGGCGGCACGCCCAGGGCACGGGTGCTCACCGAGGTGGAAACCGGCTGAACCAATCGGCGAGCGCCTCGACGCCGCGCCGCCCGCCTTCGCGGATTTGGCCTGCTCATGGGCGACCGATCGACCGTCATCTGGCGCTCTGCCTCCACACAGAAGAGGCAAAGCGCCAATTCCGGGCGCTACGCCGCGGCGAGCGCCTCGTTGACCGGCGCCAGCGCCGCGCGGAAGCGGTCCTCGCTGGGCGCGATCGCGGCCGCGGAGAGGGCCGGGGGCGCGTAGAGCTCGCGCGAGAGCTCGGCCACGTCGTCGCCGGTGACGGCGTCCACCTTCTCGAGCAGCTCATCCAGCGTCAGCAGCGGGGTATCGAAGAGCACGGACTTCCCGATCCTTCCCATCCGCGCCGCGGTCGACTCGGACGAGAGAACCATCCGGCCCTTGACGTGCTCCTTCGCGCGGATGAGCTCGTCGTCGGTGATCCCGTCGGCGTGGATCGATGCGAGCTCGCGGCCGATGATCCCACAGGCCTCCTCCACGTTGTCCTCGCGCGTGCCGACGTACAGGCCGATCATGCCGCTGTCGACGTACTGCTGGGTGTAGGAGCCGACGGCGTAGGCGAGGCCTCGCTTCTCCCGCACCTCGCGGAAGAGGCGTGAGGAGGTCGAGCCGCCGAAGACCGCGTCCAGGATGCTGAGCGCATACCGGCGATCGTCGCCGCGGTCGATCCCGGGCCCGCCGAAGCAGATGTGGAACTGCTCGGTGTCCTTCTGCTGGAAGGCCACCTGGGCGCCGTCAACCCGCGGCGCCTCGAGGGCCGCGCCGTTGCCGTCCACGGCGGGAGGCTCGACGTGGCGCTCCGTGAGCTCGACGATCTTCCTGTGGTCGATGTTCCCAGCTGCCGCGACCACGATGTTCGCGCCGGTGTAGCGGGCGCGGTGATAGGCGTCGATCTCCGGGATCGGGATGGAGCTGATCACCTCGGCCTCGCCCAGCACTCGCCGGCCGAGCGGATGGCCGCCGAAGACCGCGAGATCGAGCACGTCGTGGACCTTGTCCTGGGGCTCGTCCTCGTACATCGCGATCTCCTCGAGCACGACCTCCCGCTCGGAGTCGATCTCCGGGTAGGTCGGGCCGAGCAGCATCTCGGCGAGCAGGTCGAAGGCCTCCTCGGTATGGGTGTCGAGGAAGCGGGCGTACAGGTTCGTCGACTCCTTCCCGGTCGCCGCGTTCACCGAGGCGCCGAGCCCGTCGAAGATCTCGGCGATCTCGATCGCGGAGTAGCGCTTGGTGCCCTTGAAGAGCAGGTGCTCGAGGAAGTGGGAGACGCCGGCCTGCGCCGACGTCTCGTCTCTCGAGCCCGTCCGCACCCAGAGCCCGAGCGCGACCGAGCGGACCGAGGGCACGGTCTCGGTGACGACTCGGATGCCCGAGTCGAGCTCGGTTACCTGGGCCGGTTGATCGCTCACGCGAGCCGGCTCAGCGGCCTCTGCCGCCGCCCTCGCGCTCGCGGCGGCGGCCACCGCCGTCGCGCTCGCGCCTGCGTCCCCCACCGCCGCCGTCGCGACGGCGGGACGGCGGACCGGGATCGCCGGTACCGACGCTGGCCAGCTCGTCGGCCGACTTCCCCTCGACGTCGGGATCGTCCGAGAGCCGCAGGCCGATCCGTCCGCGCTCCTTGTCGACCTCGACCACGGTGACGTCGATCTCGTCTCCCTGGTTGAGGACGTCCTCGACCGCGCCGACACGCTCGCCGGGCTTCACGTTCGAGATGTGGAGGAGGCCATCGGTGCCCTTGGTGAGCTCGACGAACGCCCCGAAGTTGGTGGTCTTGACCACCTTCCCGGAGAAGCGATCGCCGATCTCGGCGTCCTTGGTCATCGCGGTGATCCGCTCGACGCAGGCGTCGACCAGCTGGCCGGTCGGCGCGTAGACGCGGACCGTGCCGTCGTCGTCCACGTCGATCTCCGCCTCGAACTCCTCCGAGAGCGCCCGGATCGTCTCGCCGCCCTTGCCGATCAAGGCACCGATCTTGTCCGGGTCGATCTGGATCGAGGTGATCCGCGGCGCGAACTGCGAGAGCTGCTCGCGCGGGCCCTCGATCGCCTCAGCCATCTTGCCGAGGATGAACAGGCGACCCTTGTTGGCTTGCTCGAGGGCATCCTTGAGGATGCCGAGCGTGACGCCTGTGATCTTGATGTCCATCTGCAGTGCGGTTATGCCGTCGGCGGTCCCGGCGACCTTGAAATCCATGTCGCCCAGGTGGTCCTCGACGCCGGCGATGTCGCTGAGGACGATGTAGTCGTCACCCTCCTTGATCAGGCCCATCGCAACTCCTGCGACGGGCGCTGACACCGGGACGCCGGCGGCCTGCAGCGCCATCGAGGACGCGCAGACCGAGCCCATCGACGACGAGCCGTTGGACTCGAGCGTGTCGGAGACCACCCGGATCACGTACGGGAAGTCCTCCTCCGGAGGGATCGTCGCCTGCAGCGCGCGCTCGGCGAGCGCCCCATGGCCGATGTCGCGGCGCTTCGGGCCCCGCATGAAGCCCGCCTCCCCGACCGAGAACGGCGGGAAGTTGTAGTGGTGCCAGAAGCGCTTGGTCTCCTGCAGGCCGAGGTTGTCGACCCGCATGTCCATGCGGGTCGTGCCCAGCGCCACGCTGGAGAGGATCTGGGTCTCGCCCCTGGTGAACAGGGCCGAGCCGTGGGCCCTCGGAGAGACATCGGTCTCGCACTCGATCGGACGAATCTCGTCCTGGGCGCGGCCGTCCGGGCGCTTCTTGTCCACTGCGATCCGCCTGC
>DASXSZ010000089.1:0-14182 GCA_036505735.1 Solirubrobacterales bacterium | reverse complement strand
GGGCTGTCGCCGGCGATCACGTAGTCGGTCTTCTTGGACACCGAGTTGACCACCTTGCCTCCGGCGAGGCGGATCAGCCTGGTGGCCTGCTCGCGGCTCAGATTGGGGAGCGTGCCGGTCAGGACCAGCGTCTTCCCCTCCAGCGGGCCTCCCTGCTGGCGCCGCTCCGACGCATCGAGCTCCATGCGCAGGCCGGCCTTGCGCAGTCGCTCGATCAGCGTCCGGGTACGCTCCTCCGAGAGCTCCTCGTAGATCTGCTCGGCCAGCACCGGACCGATCCCCTCGGCCTCGACGATGTCCTCCGGCTGGGCCTCGAGCAGCGTGTCCATCGTGCCGAAGTGCTCCGCCAGCGACTCGGCGTTGACGAAGCCGATCCCGGGGATGCCGAGCGCGTAGAGGACGCGCGAGAACGGCTTGCGCTTCGATCCCTCGATCTCCTCGATCAGGTTCTCGGCGGACGTCTGACCGAAGCCCTCGAGCTCGGCGATGCGCTCGGCGGTCAGATCGTAGATGTCGGCGGCATCAGAGATCAGCCCCTCCTGGAGGAAGCGGTAGGCGTTCTTCTCACCCAGGCCCTCGATCTCGAGCGCCCCACGGAAGTGCTTGACGTGCTGGAACTGCTGGCCTGGGCAGCCGGTGCGGTTGGGGCAGATAGTGAAGACGCCGTCGTCCGGCTTCACGGTCGGCGTCCCGCACAGCGGACACAGCTTTGGCGGTTTTGGACGGCGGGCGCCCTTCTTGCGCCGCTGGGTGATCGGCGAGACCACCTGCGGAATCACGTCCCCGGCGCGCATCACGACGACCTCGTCCCCCTCGCGGACGTCCTTGCGCGCCAGGTCCTCCTCGTTGTGCAGGGTCGCGGTGCTCACGGTGACGCCGCTGACGTGCACGGGCTCGAGCATCGCGAATGGCAGCAGGTGCCCGGTGCGCCCGACGTTCCAGACGATCTTGTTGAGCTTGGTGGTCGCCGTGGTCGGCGCGAACTTCCAGGCGACCGCCCAGCGGGGCTCGCGCCCGGCGACACCGAGCTCGCGCTGGAGGCCGCGATCGTCGACCTTGACGACCACGCCGTCGATCTCGAAGTCGAGCGCCTCCCGCCGGTCCTCCCACCAGCGGCAGCGCTCGGCCACCTCGTCGACGCCGTGCAGGATGGAGATGTCATCGTTGACCTTGAAGCCCCGCTCCCTCAGCCACTCGAGCGACTCCGAGTGGCTCGCCGGCTCCCAGCCCCTCAGGGCGGCGACCCCGTAGCACCAGATCGACAGCGGCCGGGTGGCGGTGATCTGGGAGTCGAGCTGGCGAAGCGAGCCCGCGGCGGCGTTGCGGGGATTGGCGAAGGTGGACTCCCCGTCCTGGGCGCGCTGCTCGTTGACCTTGGCGAACCCGGCGAGCGGCAGGTAGATCTCGCCGCGGACCTCGGCCAGCTCGGGCGCGTCCTCGATGCTCAGCGGGATCGCCTTGACCGTCTTCAGGTTCTGCGTCACGTCCTCACCGATGCGGCCGTCGCCCCTGGTCGCCCCGCGGGTGAAGACGCCGTTCTCGTAGGTCAGCGAGATCGCCAGGCCGTCTACCTTCGGCTCGGTGACGTAGCGGATCTCCCGCCCCGAGATGTCGAGCCTCTCGAGTTGGCGCTCGACGCGCTTCGCCCAGGCCCGCAGCTCGTCCTCGTCGCGAGCATTGGCGAGGGACAGCATCGGCTCGTGGTGCTCGACCTGCTTGAACTTGTCGAGCGGCTTCCCGCCCACCCGCTGGGTCGGGGAGTCAGGGGTGAGCAGCTCGGGATGCTCCTCCTCGATCCCTCGCAGCTCGCGCAGAAGGTCGTCGTACTCGGGATCCGAGATCACCGGGTCGTCGAGGACGTAGTAGCGGTGATCGTGGTGGGCGATCTTCCGCCTGAGCTCCTCGGCCCGCTCCTTTACCCCCTTGGTCGCGCTCACCGCTGCGTGGGCGCCTCGGCGGATTCGTCTGCCACTTGCTCGGCGGTGTCCAGCATCCCAGCGAAGTCCCACCTCTTCAGGCGGTCCAGGCTCGGCCTGTCGGTGAGGTCGAAGTGGACGGGAGTGACGGAGATGCGCTCGCGCGCAATCGCGGAGAGATCGGAGCCCGACTCGTCCTCGAAGGACGGCTCGAAGCCGTAGATCTGATACCGGTGCCTGCCGGTCTCGGGGTCCTCGTCGACCAGCTTCATCTCGTCGTTGTACAGGCGCTTCCCCAGGTGCGTGATCTCGATCCCGGTCGGCGTTCCCGCCGGGCAGTTGACGTTGAGCAGGGTGTCGGCGGGCAGGGGATCCTGTGCGACGCGCTTGACCAGCTCCGCGGCGAACGCGGCGGCCACGGAGAAGTCGAACTCGCGTCCCCAGCGGAAGTCCATCTCCCGAGCGGCCGACTGCTGGGAGATCGCAATCGCGGGGATGTCGAGGACGATCCCCTCGAGGGCGGCCGCCACGGTGCCCGAGTAGGTGATGTCGTCTCCGAGATTGGAGCCGTGGTTGATCCCCGAGACGATCAGCTCCGGGCGCTCCCCGACCAGGCCGAGCTCGGCGAACCGCACGCAGTCGACAGGCGTTCCGTCCGTCGCGAAGCCGATCGAGCCGTCGTCGAAGGGGACCTCCTCTACCCAGAGCGGCGAGCGGGTCGTGATGCTTCGTGCGGTCGCGCTCCGGTTGGAATCGGGGGCGATCACGTGGACGTCCAGGCTCTCGATGCCCCGCAGCCGGCGCCGCAGGGCGTGGAGCCCGGTCGCCTGGATTCCGTCGTCATTGGTGATCAGGACGCGCATCCGACCACCGATTCTAGGTTGAGGCCCTCGCTAGGCCTGGGACTCGGCCGCGCGGGCGGGCTCCGCGGTCTCCCTCCGGGCACGCACGGAGTCGCGTAGGTAGAGCCAGCCGAAGCCGCCCCCGTAGAGCAGGGCCGCCAGCGGCGCCGCCATCTCCAGCGGCTCGCTGCCGCTCGCCTCGCCGAACTCGTGGACGCCGCCGAACACGAGGTACGCCGCGAACGCGATGACGAGCACGCTGGTGGCGGTGAAGAACTTGCTCAGGTCCAGCCGCAGGGCGCCGCGATAGAACGCCACCCCGAGCCCGACGGCGCCCGCCAGGCCGAGGACCCCGCCCGCGGCCGCGATCACCGGCCCCGAGTTCTCGGTCGAGGCGAACAGGAACAGGGCGGTCTCGAGACCCTCGCGGGCGACGGCGATGAACGCCACCGAGGCGAGCCCGATGGCCCCGCCGCTCCTCAGCGACTCGCTGACCTGCTCGCGCAGGTGCGCGCCGATGGTGGCCGCCTGCTTCCGCATCCAGAAGGCCATCCAGGTCACCAGGGCGGCGGCGAAGATCATCGTCGCCCCCTCGTAGACCATCTCGCTGGTGCCCTCGAGCTCACCCACCGAGAGGAACAGGGTCGCCCCGATGGCCACGCTGGTGAGGGCGGCGACCGCGACGCCCCACCAGACGGCCGTCGCGTGCTCCCGCTGCCCGGTCTTGACCAGGTAGGCGAGGATCAGGCCCACGATCAGGGTGGCCTCGAAGCCCTCTCTCAGCGTGATGACGAACGTGCCCAAGGTGTTGGTCCCGCGGCCTGTCTCAATTCCGACCGAATCGGTCAGGCTAACAGGTTAGGTAAGCCTAACCGCTCGTCGACGACTACGCCCCGCCCGCCGGATCGGATCAATACCGGACCCCGGCGAGGTGGAGACCATGTGCAGGGGCGGTGTCCCCGGCGCGGTTCCGCGGGGCGCCCTCCAGCAGCGAGACGAAGTCGTCCAACGGGCGCCGGCCGCCGGCGACCTCGAGCATGGTGCCTACCAGGACCCGGACCATGTTGCGCATGAAGGCATCAGCCTCGATCCAGAGCTCGAGGATCCGCCCCGCCCCGAGGACGGCCTGCTTCTCGTGCCACTCGACGCGGATCACGTTCCGCTGGAAGCGGACATGCTCGGTCTGCGTCGGTGTGAAGGCCGTGAAGTCGTGGGTGCCCAGCAGCGCGTCGGCGCAGCGAGCGAGCGGATCCGTGTCGACCGGATGCGGCCAGTACAGCGAGACACCGGCCTCGAACGGGTTGGGAACCGGTTCCGCCAGCACCCGGTAGCAGTAGGTGCGGGAACGGGCATCGCGACGCGCGTCGAAGCCCTCCGCGGCCGCCGCCCCCAGCACGGCCAGATCCGGGCCGGTCAGCGAGTTGAGCGCTCTGGCGAGCTCGGGGGGCGGATCGCCCTCGAAGCTCGCCACCTGTGCCCAGGCGTGCACCCCGGCGTCCGTCCTCCCCGCCACCGTGAGCGAGGTCGAAGCGCCCAGGAGGCGCTCGAGGGCGGTCTCCAGCTCACCCTGGACCGTCCGCGACCCCGGCTGGGCCGCCCAGCCGGCGAACCCGGCGCCGTGGTAGGCGATGTCCAGCCGCACGGTGGCCACAAAAGCGCGACACTATCCAGCGGTGCCCCGGGATGTGACGAGGTTCACGGAGCAACCCCGGCCCGGCGCGTAGGGTTCGGCGGACTTCACTGGAGGAGGAGAAATGGCGAATACCGACATCACTCAGCGAGCGCAGTACGAGCGCAGCGACCTGCTCGCGGGCGGCGAGGGGATCAGGCGAGGCTCCGAGAAGGGCGCGGCGGTCTACTCCGTGATCGCCCTCGTGATCGGGATCGCTCTCTCCGTCGTCGCTGTGGCCACGATCGAGAGCTGGGCCCAGTGGCTGGTGCTCGGCGTCATCGTCGTGTTCACGATCGCGCTGATGGCGGCGATCGGCCCGGACCGGGCCGGCGCCGGAAAGCGCTTCAAGGTCGGCCGCTAGCCGGGGCGCTAAACCAGCTCGAGGAAGACCATCTCGGCGGAGTCGCTCCGTCGAGGCCCGAGCTTGACGATCCGCGTATAGCCGCCGGCGCGCCCCTGGTAGCGAGGCGCGATCTCCTCGAACAGCTTGTGGACCGCGAACTTGTCGTTGTGCAGCTCCGACAGCGCCTGGCGGCGAGCATGAAGGTCGCCACGCTTGGCGAGGGTGATCAGCTTCTCGAACTCCGGCCGCAGCGCCTTCGCCTTCGGCTGGGTGGTCCGGATCCGCTCATGCTCGATGAGCTGCTTCGACATCGTTCGCAGCAGCGACTTCCGGTGAGCCGAGTCGCGGCTCAGCTTCGCTCTCTTGCGCTGGTGCCTCATCGCCGTCCTCCGGCCAGGAACTCTAGATGCCCTAGTCCGCCCGCAGCGAGAGGCCGCGTGCGCGGAGCGTCTCTTGGACCTCCTCGATCGACTTGCGACCGAAGTTCGGGATCGCGTTGAGCTCCGACTCCGACTTCCGCACGAGCTCGCCGACGGTCTGGATGCCGGCCCGCTTCAGGCAGTTGTAGGAGCGCACGCCCAGCTCGAGCTCCTCGATCAGGATCTCGTCGAGCCCATCGGCCCCGGGAACCGCGGCGGCCTCGCCGCCGGCGGCGCCATCGGTCGCCGCGATCGCGCCCTCGCCCCGCAGCTCGTCGACGCGGTCGGCGGTGGTGAAGATCGCCAGGCTCTTGATCAGGATCTCGGCCGCCTCGCGAAGCGCCGCACCCGGCTCGATCGAGCCGTCGGTCTCTACCTCGAGCGTGAGCTTGTCGAAGTCGGTGCGCTGCCCGACACGGGCGGAGTCGACCGAGTAGGCGGCGCGGCGGATCGGCGAGAAGATCGAGTCGATCGGAATCACGCCGATCGGCTTGTCCTCGGACTTGTTCTCGTCAGCCGGCGAGTAGCCGCGGCCGCGGCCGATCGTCAGGTACATCTCGAGCTTGGTCTTCTTCTCGAGGGTCGCGATCGGCGCCTCGGGATTGAGGATCTCGACGCCTGCGGGCAGGTCGATGTCCTTGGCCTTCACCTCGCCCGGTCCGGTGGCGACCAGGGGCGTCTCGACCTCGTCGGCGTCGGTGTGCATCCGGACGACGACGTCCTTCAGGTTGAGGACCAGGTCTGTGACGTCCTCCTTCAGCCCCGGGATCGTCGAGAACTCGTGGGCCACGCCCTCGATGCGGACGCTGGTGATCGCGGCGCCGCCGAGGGACGAGAGCAGCACGCGGCGGAGGCTGTTGCCGAAGGTGTAGCCGAAGCCCTTGTCGAGGGGCTCGATGGTGAAGGTGCCCTTGTTGTCCTCGGCATCCTCGCCCGCGATCTTGGGGACTTGGAAATCTGGCAGGGTGGTCATTGCTTCCATCAGGTTTCTTCTTCCTTCTCTGGGGGTTACTTCGAGTACAGCTCGACGATGAGCTGTTCCTCGACGGGGGCCGAGATCTCGCTTCTCTCAGGAAGCCTCAGCACCTTGGCGGTGAGCGAGTCGTGATCGGCCTGCAGCCAGGCCGGCACGCCCGACGTGAGCTCGGTCGCATCGCGGACCACGTCCGTGGCCGCGCTGCTCGGCTTGATCGTGATCACGTCGTCCGGCTTCACCTGGTACGAGGGAATGTCGACTCGGCGGCCGTTCACGGTCCAGTGGCCATGGCTGACCAGCTGCCTGGCCTGGCGGCGTGAGGCCGCGAAGCCGAGGCGCACCAGGACGTTGTCCAGCCGGCACTCGAGCAGCCGAAGCAGGTTCTCGCCGGTGACGCCGGGCTGGCGGCTCGCCTTGTCGTAGTAGCCCTGGAACTGCTTCTCGAGCACCTGGTAGTAGCGGCGCGCCTTCTGCTTCTCGCGCAGCTGCGCCCGGTACTCGGACTGCCGCATGCGCCCCCGGCCATGCTCTCCCGGCGGATAGGAGCGGCGCTCGACGCCGCACTTGTCGGTGAAGCAGCGGGCGCCCTTGAGGAAGAGCTTCTGCCCCTCGCGGCGGCACTGCTTGCACTGGGCGGAGGTGTCGCGAGCCATTGGATCTAAACCCTCCTCCGCTTCCGGGGACGGCATCCGTTGTGCGCCTGCGGCGTCACGTCCTTGACCGTCGTCACGTCGAGGCCGGCGGCCTGCAGGGAGCGGATCGCGGTCTCGCGGCCCGACCCGGCGCCTTTGGCGAACACCTCGACGCGCTCGAGGCCGTGCTCCATGCCCTTCTTGGCGGCCGCGTCGGCGGTCACCTGGGCGGCGAATGGGGTCGACTTGCGGGAGCCCTTGAAGCCGGCGCTGCCGGCGGACTCCCAGGCGATCACGTTGCCCTCGGTATCGGTCAGGGTGACGATGGTGTTGTTGAACGAAGTCTTGATGTGGGCCTGGCCGTAGGTGACGTTCTTGCGCACCCGGCGGCGGGATCGGCCCTTCTTCGGAGCTGCCATCTAGCCGTTTCCTCCCCGGCTCACTTCGGCGTCGGGGCCCTCTTCTTGCCCGCGACGCTCATCCGGCGCGGGCCCTTGCGCGCCCGCGCGTTGGTCTTGGTTCGCTGGCCCCGCACCGGTAGGCCGCGGCGATGGCGGAGGCCCCTATAGGACCCGATCTCCTGCAGTCGCTTGACGTTCTGCGAGCGCTCCCGACGGAGGTCACCCTCGACCTCGCGTCCCTCGACCGCCTCGCGCAGCTTGACGATCTCGTCCTCGGTGAGGTCCTTGATCTGGGTGTTCGGATCGACACCGGTCTCCTTGAGGATCTGGTTGGCCGTCGAGCGGCCGATCCCGAAGACGTACGTGAGGCCGATCTCGGCCCGCTTGTTGAGGGGGATGTTGACGCCGGCGATTCTCGCCATCAGCCCTGCCTCTGCTTGTGGCGGGGGTTCGAGCAGATCACGAGAACGGCTCCGCCACGGCGGATCACCTTGCACTTCTCACAGATCGGCTTTACGGACGCTCGGACCTTCATTCCCCTTCTCTCATGGGGTCGTATCGGACTGGGAGTAGGCCCATCGGCCCCAGGAGTCGGGCCCACAGGCACGAAACGTCGGCCACGCCAGGCGTGAACCGACGCGTGGAATGGTAGCAACCCGCCCATCCCCGGCCAGATCCGGCCCTAGTCGAGGTGCCAGGGGGTGAGGATCCGAGGGCCGTCCGAGGTGACGGCGACCGTGAACTCGAAGTGCGCGGCCAGCGAGTCGTCCTGGGAGTAGACGGCCCAGCCGTCCGAGCCCATCCGGACCTCGGCGCCGCCGGCGTTCACCATCGGCTCGATAGCCAACGCCATCCCCTCCTCGAGCGTCGGGCCCTTGCCAGGGTCGCCGAAGTTCGGGATCTGGGGGTCCTCGTGCATCTCGCGGCCGATCCCGTGCCCGACCAGGGTGCGGATGATCGAAAGGCCGTCGCCCTCGACCCGGCTCTGGACGGCGTGGGAGATGTCGCTGAGGTGATTCCCGGCCCTCGCCTGGGCGATGCCGTCGAGGAGCGCCTCGCGCGTGGAGGTGAGCAGCGGCTCGGCCGCCTCCGGCGCCTCGCCGATGGGGACGGTGATCGCCGCGTCGGCGACCCAGCCCTCGTGGGTGACGCCGACGTCGATCGAGAGGATGTCGCCCCGCCGCAGCTCGTAGGGACCGGGGATCCCGTGAACGACCATCGAGTTCGGCGAGGTGCAGATCGAGCCCGGGAAGCCCCGGTAGCCCTTGAAGGACGGCTCCGCGCCCTGCGAGCGGATGAACTTCTCGGCGGCCTCGTCGAGCTCCTTGGTGGTCACGCCCGGCCGCGCCTTGGAGCGGAGCATCCGCAGGCAGCGGGCCTGGATCTCCCCGGCCGCCGCCATCGCCTCGATCTGCTCCGAGGTCTTGCGGATGATCATGCCGCGGTACACGTCACAAACCCTCTCATATCTCCATCTCCTCCTCGCGGCGCAGAGTGGCGAGCAGGGCGTGGATCCGCTCTTCGACCTCGTCAGGGGGATGCTCGCCCTCGACGCGGTGGAGGATGCCGCGCTCCTCGTAATGGTCGATCAGCGGCTCGGTCTTCTCGCGGTACTGCGCGAGACGGTTCTTGATCACCTCGGGCTTGTCGTCGTCCCGGACGCTCAGCTTGCCGCCGTCGATGTCGCAGACCCCCTCCTCCTTCGGGGGGTCGAACTCGACGTGATAGATGTGACTCGGGTCCTCCTCACAGGTTCGACGGCCTCCGAGCCGGCGGAGGACCTCGTCCTCGGAGACGTCGATCAGGATCGCGGCGGTCATCTCGCGGCGCAGGTCCTTCATCTTCTGGTCGAGCGCCTCCGCCTGGGGCACCGTGCGGGGAAAGCCGTCGAGGACGAAGCCGTCGGCGGCCTCCTCTTGCTGGAGGCGCTCGGCGATCACCCCGATGATCACCTCGTCGGGCACAAGGTCGCCGCGGTCCATGTACTCCTTGGCCTGCCTGCCGATCTCGGTCCCCTCCTTGACCGCGGCGCGCAGGATGTCGCCGGTCGCGTAGTACGGCAGGCGGAAGTCCTCCCGCAGCCTCTCCCCCTGCGTCCCCTTCCCGCTGCCGGGCGGGCCGAGCAGGATGAGGTTCAGCTCGGGCAAGCCCGGCACCCCGCGGCGCGTGTCACTTCAGGAAGCCCTCGTAGTTGCGCATCATCAGCTGGGCCTCGAGCTGCTTCACGGTGTCGAGAGCCACGCCGACGACGATCAGGATCGAGGTCCCGCCGAAGAAGAAGTTGGCCGACGTCTGGCTGATCAGGATCGTCGGCAACGCCGCGACAGCGCCCAGGTAGAGGGCGCCGGGGAAGGTGAGCCTGGACAGGATCCGGTCCAGGTATTCGGCGGTAGGTCGCCCGGGCCGGACGCCGGGAATGAAACCGCCGTACTTCTTCAGGTTGTCCGCCTGGTCCACCGGGTTGAAGGTGACCGCCGTGTAGAAGTAGGTGAAGATCACGATGAAGAAGACCTCCCCGACCACGTAGTGCCAGCTGTCGGGGCTGAAGAAGGCCGCGAAGTCGAGTGCGGCGGGGGTGTTGATCAGCTGGCCGATGGTCGGCGGGAAGGCCATGATCGAGGCGGCGAAGATGACCGGGATGACGCCCGCCATGTTCACGCGCAGGGGTAGATAGGTCGAGCCGCCGGCGGTCATCCGCCGGCCCACCACCCGCTTGGCGTACTGGACCGGGATCCGGCGCTGGCCCTCCTGGACGAAGACGATCGCCACGATCACCGCCAGCGCGATGAACGGCATCATCACCACGAAGACCTGGTCGGGGTTGGTCCACCACTTTTCGATCCCGCTCGGGATGCGGGAGACGATCGAAGCGAAGATCATCAGGGAGATCCCGTTGCCGATTCCTCGCTGGGTGATCAGCTCGCCCATCCACATGAGCAGCGTGCAGCCGCAGGTCAGCGTGATCACGATCAGGAACACCTTCGGGAAGGTGCGCTCGCCGATCACGCTCGAGCCGCCGAAGCTGGAGGAGCTGAACAGGAAGACGTAGCCCAGCGACTGAGCGAAGGCGAGGGCGACGGTGAGGTAGCGGGTGTACTGGGTGATCTTCTGCTGCCCGACCTCGCCCTCCTTCTGGAGACGCTCCAGCGAGGGCACGACCACGGTCAGGAGCTGCAGGATGATCGAGGCCGTGATGTAGGGCATGATCCCCAGCGCGAACAACGAGAGCCGCGACAGGCTGCCGCCCGAGAAGAGGTTGAGGAAGCCGAGGATGTTGGAGCCGCCGACGTTGTTGAGCCCGTCCTTGATCGCGTTCGCGTCCACCCCCGGCGAGGGGATGTAGGCGCCCAGGCGGTAGAGGGCCAGGATCCCCGCCGTGAAGATCAGCTTCTTGCGGATCTCCGCGACGCTGAAGGAGTTGAGGATCGTCTGCAGCACTTAGGACGAATTCTCCTTGCTGTTCGGCGCCGGGCCGGCTGGAATCACCTCGCAGGTGCCGCCGGCGGCCTCGATCTTCTCCTTCGCCGTGGCGCTGAATGCGTGGGCCCTGACGGTGAGCTTCTTGGAGATCTCGCCGCGGGCAAGCACCTTGACGGGGTCGTGCCGCTTGGCCAGGCCCGCCGCGCGCAGGGACTCGGGTGAGACCTCGTCGTTCGCCTTGAAGCGGGCGTCGAGATCGGAGAGGTTGACCGGCTGTGTCCGGGTCCGGAACTTCTCGAAGGGCATCGACATCTTCTTGTGCGGGCCGCGCAGCTTCCGCATCCGCATGTGGACCGGGTTCTGCCCACCCTCGTAGCCGGTCTTGCGCTTGTTGCCCGAGCGGGCTCCTGCGCCCTTGTGACCGCGGCCGGACGTCTTGCCGTGGCCGGTCCCGGCCCCGCGGCCGAGCCGCTTGCGGGGTCGCCGGGAGCCCGGCGCCGGCTTCAGCGAGTGGAGGCCGACCTTCTGCTCGTCACCAGCATTCATCGGGTGGCTCCTCCGCTGCGCTTCGGAGCCCCACTCGCATCAACCTCCACGAGATGAGAGACCGCGCGGATCATGCCCCGCAGTTGGGGGGAGTCGGCGTGCTTCGCCTCGCGACCGATCCGGCCGAGCCGAAGCGTCTGCAGCGTCTGGAGCTGGGCCTCGGAGGCGCCGTTCGCCGAGCGAACCTGCTTGAGCTGGACGTCGGCCATCTACGACCCCTCCTCGGAGCTCTCGGCCGGCTCCGGCTCCGGGCTCTTCGTGGACTCGGTCACCACCGCCTCCGCAGTCACGGGTGCGTCGGCCTTGCCGTTGCTCGTCTCCGTGGCCTCCTCGGTGGGCTCCGGGGCGGCGCCGTCGCCGACGCCCAGGACCTCGCGCACGGAGATCCCGCGCAGCTTCGCCACATCCTCGGGCTTGCGGAGGCTGTACAGGCCCTCCATCGTCGCCTTCACCAGGTTGATCGGGTTCTGGGTCCCGATGCTCTTGGTGAGGACGTCGCGGACACCGCCGAGCTCGAGCACGGCGCGGACGCCACCGCCGGCGATCACGCCCGTACCAGGGCTAGCCGGGCGCAGCACGACGTGGCCGGCGCCAAAGCGCCCGATCACCCGATGGGTGATGGTCTGCCCGTACTTCGGAACGCGGATCAGGTTCTTGCGGGCGTCCTCGACGGCCTTCTGGATGGCGAGCGGAACCTCGCGGGCCTTGCCGTAGCCGATGCCGACCACGGAGTCCTCGTCGCCGACGGCGACCAGGGCGGTGAACGAGAAGCGCCTGCCGCCCTTGACCACCTTGGCGACGCGATTGATCTCGATCACCCGCTCCTGCAGGTCGAGTCCCTTGGGGCTGACGGTCTCTAGGGCCATCGAACGGACGAAGGTAGCGGGTTTGCGTTACCGGCCATCAGAACCGGAGGCCTCCCTCGCGGGCGCCCTCGGCGATCGCGGCAACGCGGCCGTGGAAGCGGTAGCCGCCGCGGTCGAAAACGCAGGTCTCGATGCCGGCGCCCTTCGCTCGCTCGGCGAGCAGCTGCCCGACGCGCTTGGCCTGCTCCATCGAGTCGAGCTTGCGGAGCTCGGGCTCGGTCCAGGAGACGGAGGCCAGGGTGCGGCTGGCGTCGTCGTCGATCAGCTGGGCGAACACGCCTCGATTGGACCGGTAGACGGACAGGCGCGGCCGCTCCGCGTTGCCGCGGATCCTCGCGCGCACACGCCGCCTGCGACGCAGCCTCTTCTGCGGCTTGGTGAGTACCGCCATCAGGCCCTCTTCCCGACCTTGCGCGCCACGTGCTCGCCCGCATAGCGAACGCCCTTGCCCTTGTAGGGCTCGGGCGGCCGCGACTTGCGGATCCGCGCGGCCATCTGGCCGACGAGCTGCTTGTCGATCCCGCGGACGACGACCTCGGTGGGCTGCGGGACCTCGAACTCAATCCCCTCGGGCGCCTCGATGGACACCGGATGGGAATAGCCGAGGGCCATCTCCAGGGTCTTCCCCTTCAGATTGGCCCGGTAGCCGACGCCCTGGATCTCCAGGCGCCGCTCGAAGCCGTCGGTCACCCCTTCGACCATGTTGGCGATCAGGCTGCGGGTGAGTCCGTGCAGGGCGCGATGCTCGCCGCGATCGGTGGGTCGCTCGACGGTCAGCGTCCCGTCATCGATCGCTACCTTCATGTCGCGGTTGAGGGTCTGGCTGAGCTCGCCCTTCGGCCCCTTGACGGAGACCGCGCCGGGCTTGACATCGACCTCGACGCCGTCGGGGATCTCGATTGGCTTTTTTCCGATTCGGCTCATCGCATCCTCACCAGACGTGGGCGACGACCTCTCCGCCGACCCCGCGCTGACGCGCCTCGTGGCCCGTCATCACTCCGCGAGACGTGGACATGATCGTCGTGCCCATCCCTCCGAAGACCCGCGGTACGTCCTCCTTGGCCACGTAGCGACGGCGGCCAGGGCGGGAGACGCGCTCCATGCCGCTGATCACCGGGTCTCGATCCTCCGTGTAGCGGAGCCGGACCTTGATCACCTCTCCCACGCGCGCCGGCTCGACGCTGAAGTCGGTGATGTAGCCCTGCTCCTTGAGGATCCGGGCCATCTCGCGCTTCAGCCGGGAGGCCGGGATCTCGACCTCCTCGTGCTCAGCGAGGAGCGCGTTGCGGACGCGGTTCAGGAAATCGGAGATCGGGTCGGTCAGCATCGGATCGTCACCAGCTCGACTTGGTCATTCCGGGCACGTAGCCGCGGTGGGCGGCGTCGCGCAGGCAAATCCGGCAGAGGCCGAACTTGCGGAAGTAGGCGCGGGGCCTGCCGCAGCGGCGGCAGCGGTGATACCCGCGCGTCTTGAACTTGGGATCGCGGCGCTGCCGGACCCTCTGCGATGTCTTTGCCATCAGCCCTCTTCCTTGTCGCTCGAAGTCTCTTCTCCGGCGCCGCTCTCGCCCTCGGCCTCGGCCGGGGCGCCCTCTGCGCCCTCCTCGCCCTCCTCGCCCTCCTCGGGCTTCTCGGGCTTGGCGTAGGCCTCGGGGTTCTCCTCCTTGAGCTGCTCGAGGGCGGCGGCCTCGGCCTCGGCCCGCTGGCGGGCCTCCTCCTTGCGGCGCTCCTCCTCGGCCTCGGCCTCCTCGTCCGCCTGGCCGGGACGCCCCTCCTGCGAGAACGGCATGCCCAGTCCGTCGAGCAGGGCGAAGGCCTCCTCGTCGGTGGCGGCCGTGGTCGTGATCGTCACGTCGAGTCCCCGGACCTCGTCGATCGAGTCATAGTCGATCTCCGGAAAGATGATCTGCTCGCGAATGCCCATCGAGTAGTTGCCGCGGCCATCGAAGGAGCGCGGGCTGAGTCCCCGGAAGTCCCGGATACGCGGCACCGCGATCGAGGTGAGGCGGTCGAGGAACTCCCACATGCGCGCACGTCGCAGGGTCACCGCCACGCCGACGGGCATCCCCTCGCGCACCTTGAACGAGGCGACCGACTTCTTGGCGCGCCGGACGCTCGGTCGCTGGCCCGCGATCGTCGCGAGCTGCTC
>DASXSZ010000088.1:0-2654 GCA_036505735.1 Solirubrobacterales bacterium | reverse complement strand
CCGGACAGCATGCTGTCGTCGCGGTCGTCGAGGTGGACGGCCAGCAGGCGCAGCCCCCGCTCGAGCCCGACGAGGCTGCCCGGCGCCGAGCCGCGGCCACGGAGGCGGCAGGCCTCCCCGCCGAGCGGCCCTCCGGCGATGGGGCACCGGGGGAGCGGGCCCGGCCCTTCGTCGGTCGGACCCGCGAGCTCGACGAGGTGCTGTCGGCACTCCCCACGGCATCCGCCGGTCACGGGTCGCTGTTCCTGATCTCGGGCGAGCCGGGGATCGGGAAGAGCCGCCTGATGGGCATGGTTGCCGAGCACGCCGAGGAGCGGGGCTGGCGGGTGTTGATCGGACGATGCTGGGAGGGCGGGGGAGCTCCGGCCTACTGGCCGTGGATCCAGATCTTCCGGGGGGCCGGCGGCGAGTTCGCCGAGCTCGCGCCCGCTCCGGAAGCGGTCGGCGGTGGATCGGAGGGAGGGCGTCGTTCCGCCGTGTCGGAGTCGGTCGACCCCGAGGCCGATCGGTTCCAGCTCTTCGACCAGGTCGGGCGGTTCCTGGCGGATTTCGCGCTTGACCGGCCCACCCTCCTCGTGCTCGACGACCTTCACGCCGCCGACGAGCCGTCGCTGCTGCTCCTGCGGTTCCTGGCGACCACGGTCCCGGAGCATCCGATCGTTGCCCTGGGTTCGTACCGGGAGGGCGAGCTCCGGGTGCGCGAACTCGCCGAACTGTTCGGCGACCTGACCAGGCTGGGCCGACGGATCCCGCTGCGGGGACTCAGCACCACCGAGGTTGCCCGGTACATCGCGCTCGCGTCCGGGGACGAGCCCTCGGACGAGGTGGCGACCCGGGTCAGCGACGTCACCGGCGGGAACCCGTTCTTCATCGGCGAGGTCGTCCGGATCCTCGTGGCGGAGGGCCGGCTGGCTGGCGCCGACGAGGCCACCCTCCCTTTGCCCGAAGAGGTCCGCGCGCTCATCCGCCGGCGGCTGGCGGGCCTGTCGCCCGAAGCCGTGAACCTCCTGCGCGTCGCCGCGGTGATCGGGCGCGACTTCGACCTGCGGGTGATCGCGCCCACGACGACGCTCAGCCCCGACCGGATCATCGACGTCCTTGCGGAGAGCGAGCGCGGCGGGGTGATCGCCGAGGATCGGAACCAGCCCGGCACGTACGCCTTCGCTCACGACCTCGTTCGCGAGACGCTGTACGAGGATCTTCCGGCGACTCGTCGCATGGAGCTTCATCGAACGGTCGGCGGCGAACTCGAGGACCTGTTCCGCGACGACCTCGAACCGCACCTGGCCGAGATCGCCCACCACCTCGCTCAGGCGGCCCCGATCGGAGAATCGAAGCGAGCCGTGGACTACTTGGTGCGGGCGGCTGACCGAGCAAGGGCGGTGCTCGCCTACGAGGACGCCGTTGGGCTCTACAAGCGAGCCTTGCAGTTGCTGGGACCGACCGAGGCGGCGTCGCAGCGAAGCGCGGACATCCTCCTCCGACTTGGCGATGTCCAATCGAGGGCCGGCGACACCGAGGACGCGCGACAGAGCTTCGAGCAGGCGGCGGCCGTCGCCCGGCGGGCGGGCGATCACGAGATCCTGACGGGCGCGGCCCTTGGATACGTGACCGGCGCCGTCCCGTATCTGGGGTTCGGTGGACTCCTGCTCACGGCCCGATTCGAGGCCGGGTCGAGGGGCATCTCGCTCCTGGAGGAGGCGCTCGATGCCCTTCCGAAAGGCGATGGCCCGCTCCGAGCCCGCGCGCTGGCCCGGCTGGCGACCCAGCTGTACCAGACCGAGTTTCGCGACCCACGCCTCTCGCTCAGCCAGGAGGCCATCGACATGGCGCTCCGGCTGGGGGATTCGGAGGCACTGGTCGAGGCGTTGCGGGGCCGGCACTGGGCGACACTTGCCCCAGATTCGGTGGGCGATCGCCTGTCCAACGCCCAGCAGATGCTGCTCGCGGCCACCGGCGCCGGAGACGAGGAGGCGGCATTCCTGGCGCGCCACATCCGCGTTCACTGCTTCCTGGAGCTGTGCGACGTCCCGGGTATCGACGCCGAGCTCGAGGCCATGGCGCAGCTCGCCGACCGGATCCGGCAACCCTTCTATCGGTGGCACACGGCCTGCCTCCGAGGCCTCCGGTCACTGGTCGAGGGCCGGCTGGCCGAGGCCGAGCGCCAGATGCGCGAGGCGCTCGAGATCTCCAGGGTTCGCGAGAGCGAGTACGTCTTCTACATGTTCGAGTACGCGCAGATGGTCGCGCTTCGCTGGACCCAGGGCCGGCTGGAGGAGGTTCGCGATCGGATCAGGGAACACGGCGAGCGGTTCCCGGGCATCCCGCGGTGGCGGGACGCGCTGGCGGCGGCCGAGCTGGGGGAGGAGCGGTTGGCGAGGGCCGAGGTCGAGCGACACGCCCGCAACGGCTTCGCCGACCTTCCACGCGACGGGCTGTGGATCCTGCATCTGTGTGGTCTCGCGGAGGCGTCGGTGCTGCTTCGGGACGAATCGAGGGCGGCCGAGCTCTACGAGCTGCTCGCGCCGTTCGCCGACCGGAACGCCATCTCGATCTCCACGATGCCGTTCGGACCGGTCGCGATGCGGCTGGGGATGGTGGCGACGCTGCTCGAGCGATGGGAGGAGGCAGAGAAGCAGTTCGAGAGGGCGATG
>DASXSZ010000087.1:0-5177 GCA_036505735.1 Solirubrobacterales bacterium | reverse complement strand
GTCCGGATGGGCGCCCGTCGCAATCGAGGTGAGGCACACGGGCGTGACCGAGGGGAACGTCGTCGTCCCCTGGACATAGGTCCCCGTCTCCTGCAGGAGGCCGAGCGCAGGCAGGCGGGCCTGCTCCAGGCCGTGTTCGAGCATCGACGGAGTGAGTCCGTCGATGATCGCGAGGATCAGGCCCTTGGTCGGCGCCGCCCCTCAGTCCTTGGCGAGTACCCGTAGCCCGGCATAGCGCGTGTCGGCGCGACGGCCCAGCCGCGCTCCTGCCAGAGGAACGAGCAGGACGAGCGCGTAGCCGAGCAGCGGGACGAGGGCGATTCCTGCGGCGGCGAGGGCAGCGAGAGGGCGAGCTGCCGGCGAGAGTCGGCGAAACGCGATCCAGCTGATGGCTGCGGCGGCGAGGAAGACGAGCGCCGCCCACCACTCGAGTACGAGGAGCGAGATCGCGATTGCCGCGGCGGCGAAGGCGAGCGCCGGGACGGCGAACAACGGGCGCAGCGCCAGCCGTCCGAGAGCGCCGTCCGCGACCCCGAACCCCGCGACGAGGCCGAGCAGGTACCAGTCCAGCCAACCGTCCACGAAGCTGAGTGTAGCCGCGCCCGTCCGCAGATAGGCTGGCCCGCCAATGGACCTGGGGATCATCCTTTCGCTGCTCTTCGTCCTCTTCTTCCTGATCCCCCCGCTTCAGCGATGGGCGTTGACGACGCGGCGGGCCCGAGCAATCTCGGCGCTCCAACGCGATCGGCACAGTCGCGTGATCGCGCTGATCCATCGCCAGGAGACGGTCGGCTTCCTCGGAGTTCCTCTCTATCGCTTCATCGACATCCAGGACTCCGAGGAGATCCTCCGGGTCATCCGCCTGACCCCGAACGAAACGCCGATCGACCTCGTCCTGCACACACCCGGCGGGCTCGTCCTGGCCTCCGAACAGATCGCGTACGCACTGAAGGCACACCCGGCCAAGGTCACGGTTCTCGTCCCCCACTACGCGATGTCGGGCGGGACGCTCCTCGCCCTCGCCGCGGACGAGATCCTGATGGACGCGGCTGCGGTCCTCGGGCCCGTCGACCCGCAGCTCGGGGACACGCCCGCCGCGTCAATCCTTCGAGTCGCCTCCTCCAAGCCGGTGGAGCGAATCGACGACCGGACGCTGATCATGGCCGACGTGGCCGAGAAGGCGCTCCGGCACATGAGGGAGGTCGTGCGCGGCCTCCTCGCCCCGCGCATCAAGGGCAAGAAGGCGGACACGCTCGTCGAGGAGCTCGCCGGCGGCCACTACACACACGACGACCCGATCACCGTCGACGAGGCGAAAACCCTCGGGCTGGCAGTCCAGGTCGGCTTGCCCGAGGAGATCTACAGCCTGATGGACCTGTTCGCCCAGGAGGGCCGTCGCCGGCCCAGCGTCCAGTACGTGCCGCTGCCGGTGCCGCCGAACAGCCGTCCGGAAAAACCGCGCGTACCTTAGAAAACCGACAATACCCTCCGGAATACCTCTTCCAGCAGTTTCCAATTTCGCGGCGACGGAAATCTGGACAGGGAGATGGCACGGACCCTCCAGAGACCCCTCCTCCTCTTCTTCACCAACTCTCGCTCCGGCCCTGCGAGGCGCATGGAGAGTCTCCTCGCCCACCTCGCCCGCAAGGAGCGATCCCGGCTGCGGATCGCCCGGATCGATGCAGAAGCGCAGCCGGACTGGATCGAGCGTCTGCGGATTACCGAGATCCCAACGCTGGTCCTCGTCAAAGACCGCCGTCCCATCGACCGGCTCGAAGGGCGCGTGAGCGCGCCGCAGATCGAACGAATGATCACCCCCCACCTCGCGCCGGTCGATGACGAGGCAGCGGTCGCCTAAACGCGGGGGCGGCCGGCGCCGCCCTCGCACCTTTCTTATTTAGAAGGGCTTGACGGAATGTCGGCTGTGCCGCCGGAGGCGCGCTGGCTCGCCCCGAGGCAGTAGCCGCCGGTCGCCCCCGTATCTAGAGTCGATACGAGGGCGTCTTGTCTCTTTGAACGCGGACGCGTTGGAACGACCAGCGAGTCCCGGCGACGAGCGACACTCCGCCAATCCCTTCTAGCTAAGACTCCTCCAGCCGTCCGATGACGTCGAGCAGGAACTCGCTCGCGCGGGCGCCGTCGACAACCCGGTGGTCGAAGGTGCAGGAGAGCCAACCCAGCTCGCGGACGACCACCTGACCGTCGCGCACAGCGGGCCGCTGGCCGATCCTGTGCAGCCCGAGGATGGCGACTTCTGGGTGGTTGACGAGCGGGGTCGCGAAGAGCCCACCGAGCCGGCCTGCGCTCGTGACCGTGAAGGTCGAGCCTCGGAGCTCGTCCGGCTTCAGTGTCCCAGCGCGCGCTCCCTCCGCCAGCCGGGTGGCCTCGGCTTCCAGCTCCTCGAGCGACTTCGACTCGGCAGCGCGCACGACCGGGACCACGAGACCCTCATCGGTCTGCACGGCGACGCCGATGTCGTAACGCTCCCAGAGGATGATCTCGCCGCCGGCGAGGGTCGCGTTCAGCTCGGGAAACTCCTTCAGACCGGCCACCACGGCCTGAAGCACATAGGGCAGGTACGAGCGCTCGCCGCGCGCGGCGGAGAGATCGGTGAAATCACATTCCTCGACCACCGTCACCGCCGGGACTTCCCTGTGCGCCCTGGAAAGGTGCTCGGCGATCTGCCGCCTCACGCCGCGAAGCGGCTCCCGCCGCTCTCCTTCCCGCGGGGACGAGGCGCCACGGACATCCTCCTCGGTGATCCGGCCGTCGGGCCCCGAGCCCTGGAGGGACCCGAGGTCGACGCCGAGCTCGGCGGCCATCCGGCGCACGAGAGGAGTCACTTGGACCTTTTTCGTCGGCCGCGGCGTCGCGACCACATCCGAACCGATCAAGACGAGCGGAGTTCCCACGGGAACGAGCTCGCCCTCCTCGACAAGGATCTGTGCGACCTGCCCGGCAGCGGGCGAGGGAATCTCGACGGTCGTCTTGTCCGTCTGGATCTCGACCAGCGGCTCGTCCTCGGCGATCTCCTGCCCGACCTCGACGAGCCAGCGCGCGATCTCTCCTTCGCGCACACCTTCGCCGAGATCCGGAAGCTTGAACTCGTAGGCCATGCTCTCAGAAGCCCATGACCCTCTCGACCGCCTCGACGACGCGAGCGGGGGTCGGCAGATACTCCTCCTCGATCGACCAGAAGGGGAAAGGAGCGTCGTAACCAGTGACGCGGACGACCGGTCCCCGCAGGTCGAGGATCGCCTTCTCCGCGAGAACGGCGGCGATCTCCGCGGCGAACCCAGCCACCCGAGGAGCCTCCTGCACGATGACGGCGCGGCCGGTCTTGCCCACCGAGCCCAGCAGCGTCTCCTCGTCGAGCGGTTTGAGGGTACGGATGTCGATCACCTCGGCGCTCGCGTCCAGTTCGTCGGCGGCGGCCAGGGCGACCGGGACCATGCCGCCGTAGGCGACGAGGGTGACCTCGTCACCTTCCTGCACGACGCGCGCCTTGCCCAGCGGGACAACGTGCTCGCCCTCCGGCACTTCCTCGCGCGGGCTGCGGTAGAGCACCTTCGGCTCGAGGACGACAACCGGGTCGGGGGAGCGGATGGCGGCGGCGAGGAGTCCCTTCGCGTCAGCGGGGCTCGAGGGAATCGCCACCTTCACCCCCGGGGTGTGGACGTAGTAGGTCTCGGGCGAGTCCTCGTGGAGCTCCGGCGCCTTGACGCCGCCGCCGGTCGGCATCCGGATCGTGAGCGGAAACTCCATGGCTCCGTTGGTGCGCCAGCGGTAGCGGCCCACGTGGCAGATGAGCTGATCGAGGCAGGGGTAGCTGAAGGACTCATACTGCATCTCGCAGACGGGGCGCCAGCCGGCCATCGCGAGCCCGACGGCGGTACCGAGAATGCCCGCCTCGGCAAGCGGGGTGTCGACGCAGCGATCCGGCCCGAAGCGATCGAGGAGCCCTGCGGTCGCTCGGAAGACACCACCGGCGCGGCCGACGTCCTCGCCCATGACAAGGATGGAATCGTCCCGCTCCATCTCGGTGTGGAGCGCGTCGTTGACTGCTTCGACGAGCGTCTTAGTCGGCATACGCGTTCCTGGTGACCAGCTCGGGGTCCGGCTCCGGAAGGGCTTCGGCGGCCGCGATGCCGGAGCGCATCGCCTCGAGCGCCTCGCTCCTGGCGGCTTCGGCGATCTCGTCGGTGAGGACCCCGATCCGGCGCAGATACCGCTCGAAGCGCCCGAGACACTCGTTTCCGCGCTCGGCCTCTACTCGCTCCGCGTCGATATACGCGCTCGGATCGTCGGCGGTCGCGTGCGGCGCGCACCGGTACGTGACCGCTTCGATCAGCGTCGGGCCCTCGCCCGCGCGGGCGCGCTCGACTGCCTCGTTCGTCGCCTCGTAGACCGCGAGCACGTCCCCACCGTCGACACGGACGCCGGGCATTCCGTATCCGACCGCCTTGTCCGCGAGCGTCTCCGCGCGGGTCTGGGCGGAGAGCGGTGTCGAGATCGCCCATTGGTTGTTGTTGCAGAGGAGGACGACCGGCGCCCGCATGACGGCGGCGAAGTTGGCGCCCTCGTGAAAAGCGCCCTCGGACGTCGCCCCGTCGCCGAAGAAGACGAGCGCGCAGGTCGACTCCCCACGCAGCCGCTTCCCCCAGGCGAACCCGACGGCGTGCGGAACGTGGGTCGCGATCGGGACCGCGATCGAGGCCAATCGGTACTGACGCGGATCCCACCAGCCCGCTGGGTGGCCCCGCCACCAGCTGAGCACGGTCTCGACGGGCATCCCGCGGAGAAGCCCGACCGCCGATTCGCGATAGGAGGGGAAGATCCAGTCGTCCTCGCCGAGCGCGCGAATCGCTCCGACCTGCATCGCTTCGTGGCCCCAGTAGATGGCGTACGTGCCGATCCGCCCCTGGCGGTGATAGACGAGCGAGCGCTCGTCGTAGGTGCGAAGGAGGATCAGGTCGCGATAGAGAGCGAGCAGGTCCTCGGCGGCGAGCGCCTCGACCTCCCTGTCGGGCAATGCGTCCCCATCTCCGATCACCCTGCGCAGGTCCCGCTCGGCGGGCGCTACCTGGGCCATGGCGGGAAATCTAGCCGGGCACCAGCACCCGAAGCGCCGACCGCTCGGCCTCGAAGAGCGCCTCGGTCACATCCCCCAGGTCCTC
>DASXSZ010000086.1:0-14206 GCA_036505735.1 Solirubrobacterales bacterium | reverse complement strand
GTCCTGGCAGGCCTCGGCCTGCTCGCGATCGTCTCGACCTTCTTCGGGATGATGATGGCGATCTCGCAGGACCTGCCTCAGCTCGAGAACAAGAAGGAGTTCGCCGAGGCGAAGAACTCCGTCGTCCTGGATGACCAGGGCAACAAGATCGGCACGCTGCTCAACAACAACCAGCGGCAGCTGCTCGACTCCGATCAGATCTCTCCCTACATGAAGCAGGCCGCCGTCGCGATCGAGGACCGCCGCTTCTACGAGCACAACGGCGTCGACATCCAGGGCATGTTCCGCGCCGGCCTGGCGGACGTTCTGCCCGGCGGATCGACCCAGGGCGCATCGACGATCACCGAGCAGTTCGTCAAGAACGCGCTCGAGGCGCAGGGCAGCCGAACGATCTTCGAGAAGTTCCGCGAAGCCGCCCTCGCCTACCAGCTCGAGCACCACTGGGACAAGGACAAGATCCTCACCGAGTACCTCAACACCATCTACTTCGGCGAGGGCGCGTACGGCATCGAGGCCGCCGCCCGGACCTACTTCGGCTGGAACCATCCCGGCTGCGGCCAGAGCAGCCACGAGGCGTGCGCCAAGGACCTGACGCCGCCGGAGGCAGCCATGCTGGCGGGCATCATCACCTCGCCGTCGGCCTTCTCGCCCAGGGTCAACCCGCAGGCCGCCGAGGACCGCCGCAACCTCGTGCTCAAGGACATGCTCGACCAGGGCAACATCACCCAGGACGAGTACAACGCCGGCGCCAATACGCAGCTCCCGA
This sequence comes from Solirubrobacterales bacterium, assembly GCA_036505735.1. Lineage (GTDB taxonomy): Bacteria > Actinomycetota > Thermoleophilia > Solirubrobacterales > 70-9 > DASUPK01. The sequence continues at coordinate 13,440 of DASXSZ010000086.1, read as the reverse complement.
CGGCATCCGAGATCCACCATCCGCGGGATGACTCCCTGTCGCCCTACTTCACCTCCTGGCTGCGCCAGCAGGTGGTCGACCTCTACGGCCCCGGCCGCGCCTTCGGCGCAGGGCTTCAGGTCCACTCATCCCTCGACCTCGACATGCAGAGCGCCGCCCAGGACATCGCCCAGAGCACCCTCTCGGGCGTCGCGCCGACGGCGTCGGTGGTGGTGCTCGACAACGAGACCGGCGAGGTCAAGGCGATGGTCGGCGGCAACGATTACGACTCGCATCCGTTCAACCTGGCGACCAACGGTCACCGCCAGCCGGGATCCGCATTCAAGCCGTTCACGCTGGCGACCGCGCTCAGCCAGGGGATCTCGCCGGGCACGACCTATGCGTCGAACGAGAAGGTCTTCAAGGTGCCTCACTCGAAGCACGAGTACTTCGACGTCCACAACTACGACGACACCTACTACGGAAGCTCGAGCCTGGAGACCTGCACGATCCACTCGGACAACTCCTGCTACGCGGAGCTGGCCCTCGGTCGCACGGTCCGATGCGTACAGGGATGCGGCGGCAGCCCCGCGGTTCGCGGCGGGACCAAGCGGATCGCCCACACCGCGCACGAGATGGGCATCCAGACCGACTTCTCGACCAACCCGTCGATGGTCCTCGGCGCGATCGACCCTGGGGTCTCGCCGCTTGAGATGGCGCACGCGTACCAGACGATTGCCACGGGCGGTGAACGCATCGGAGGCAACCTCGACACGAGCCCCGGCCCGAACGACACCCCGTCTCAGCTCGGCCCTGTGGCGATCACCAAGATCAGCGATCCGAACGGCAAGACGATCGCCGAGGACAAGCCCAAGAAGATCCGCGTCCTCTCCTCGGGCGTCGCCGACGAGATGAAGAACATCCTCCGCGAGAACGTGCTCGCGGGAACCGGGAAGCTGGCCCAGACGGGCGGCTTCGCCTGGGGCAAGACCGGGACGACGGAGAACAACGGTGACGCCTGGTTCTGCGGGGGCACCGACCACTTCACCGCGTGCGTCTGGGTTGGCCATCCCGACAGCACCGAGTCGATGTCCTACGACTACAACGGCGGACCGGTCGATGGAGGCACGTTCCCCGCCCTGATCTGGGGACGCATCATGCAGACGGTTGAGTCGATCTACCGCGAGCACAAGGCCGAGGCCGAGGCCAATGACGACTCGAGCTCCAGCTCGAGCTCGAGCAGCTCCGACTCCGGCAGCTACGTCCCCTACTCGGGCTCCTCGAGCGGCTCGTCGGGCTCCTCGTCTTCCGGTGGAGGCGGCGGCGCAGGCGGCGGTGGCGGTGGCGGCCACGCGACGGCGCCGACGCCGGCCCCATCCACCGGCGGCGGCGGTGGAAGCACTGGCGGCACTGGCGGGACCGGGCTCTAGGCAGCCTGCCTGAACGCAGCAGGCCACGGCCGCGACACGTGCCGGTTTCCGGCCACGCAGTAGCGCCAGGGCAACTCCGCGGCCTTGGTGATCCCGATCCGCCGAGCGGCGACGATCTCCGCCTCATCCCAGTCCGGATCGCGCCGGGCGAGCTCGAACGGGGGCTCGAACAGGTCAGCCCCGTTCTGACCGAGACCCACCCCGAGCGCCTCGGTGAGCTTGCCGGGGCCGGAGCAGAGCTGATCGACCTCGTCCCTGCCGCGGCGGTCGCGCATCAGGTCGATACCCCGGGTGGGCTCGAGCGCCCGGATCAGCACGGCCGCGGCGCTCCCCTCGGGCTCGGCCACCGCGTTCAGCAGGCTGTGTATCCCGTAGGAGAGGTAGACGTAGGCCCGCCCCGGAGGCCCGAAGAGCACCTCGTTCCGGGCGGTCCGGCCGACGTAGGCGTGGCAGGCGGGATCCGAGGCCTCGTAGGCCTCGGTCTCGACGATGATCCCCGCGGCCTCACCCACGGCGAGCTCGCAGCCGATCAGCTCGCGCGCCACCACGTGCACGGAGCGGTCGAAGAAGGCGCGGTTCACGCTCGCAGAGCGGTGAGCGCCTCGCGCGCTCGCTCGAGTTGCTCGCTCACCCGGCCGGATGAGGTGCCACCGGCCGACACCTTCGACTCGATCGTCTGACCGGCCTCGAGAGCGCGGCGCACCGCCCGCCGGGCGTCCTCCGGCACCCCGTCGAGCTCCGAGTCGGTCAGCTCAGCGAGGCCCTTGCCGGCCTCCATCGCGGCCCGCACCAGGCCGCCGACCAGGCCGTGTGCCTCGCGGAACGGGACTCCCTCAGCGACCAGGGCATCGGCGAGATCGGTCGCCGCCAGCATCTCGTCCGCTGCCGCCGCGGCGAGCCGCTCCCGGTTGAACCTGATCCCGGCGAGCATCCCGGTCGCCGCGGCGAGGCAGAGCTCGAGCTCGTCGATCGCCGTGAACAGGGGCTCCTTGTCCTCCTGCAGGTCCTTGCTGTAGGCGAGCGGCAGGGCGTGCATCGTGCCCAGCAGGCTCGCCAGCGACGACGCGATCCGCGGCGCCTTGCCGCGGAGCAGCTCTGCCGCGTCGGGGTTCTTCTTCTGGGGCATGATGCTCGAGCCCGACGCGAACGAGTCCGGCAACTCGCAGAATCCGAACTCCTGGCTCGACCAGAGCACGATCTCACCCCCCAGCCTCGAGAGGTGCATCGCGCAAATCGACGCGGCCGACAGGTAGTCGAGGGCGAAGTCGCGGTTGGAGACGGCATCGAGGGAGTTGGGATACGGGCGCTCGAAGCCCAGATCCTCGGCGAGCGCATCGCGATCAAGGTCCCAGTTGAGGCCGGCCAGGGCGCCGGAGCCGGCCGGCATGTCGGTGGTGGCCTCGGCGGCGCGGAAGAAGCGGCCGGCGTCCCGGTGAAACATCCAGAAGTACGCCAGCAGGTGGTGGCCGAGGTAGACGGGCTGCGCGCGCTGCAGGTGTGTGTAGGCGGGCGCCGGCCAGTCGCGGTGCGCCTCCGCCTGCGCGACGAGGGCCTCCATCAGGCTTTCGAGCAGCGCGATCGCCCGCGCCGCGTGAGCCCTGACCAGCAGGGCGAGGTCGGTCGCCACCTGGTCGTTCCGCGAGCGCGCCGTGTGCAGCTTGCCCCCCAGCGGTCCGATCAGCTCGGTCAGGCGGCGCTCGATCGCCAGGTGGATGTCCTCGTCGTCCTGGCGAAACTCGAAGGTGCCCCGATCGAGCTCGCCCCCGACCCGATCCAGCCCTTCGGTGATGGTCGCCAGCTCGCCGTCATCGAGCACGCCCAGCCTGGCGAGTGCGCGGGCGTGCGCCTTGGACTGCTCGACGTCGAACGACGCCAGCCGCCAGTCGAAGGAGATCGACGAGTTGATCCGCCTGAAGAGCGGATCCTGCTCTTCGCCGAAGCGAGACATGACCCGGAGTCTAGGGTCGCATGCCGAGCGCCTCGCCGAGCGCTGTGCAGACCCGATCGACCTGCGTCTCGGTCATCGAGGTGAAGAAGGGAAGGGCGAGCGAGCGTTCCGAGACCCGCTCCGCGACCGGGAACTCACCGCCCGAAAAGCCGTAGCGCTCCCGGTACGGCGGCAGCAGGTGGATGCAGGGCAGGTAAGCCTTCGAGGCGATCCCGTTCGAGGCGAGCGAGGAAATCACCACATCACGGTCCGCGGTGGCCGGCAGCTGGACCACGAAGACGAACCAGCTGCGCCGCTCCTCGCCGCTGTTCTCGCAGGGCAGGACCAGGTCGGCCCCGTCCTCCTCCCCGGCCGGCGCGGCGCCGAGCTGGGTGAGCCGTTCCCGGTAAAGGGCGGCGACATTGTCGCGGGCGTTGAGCATCTCGCCAAGGCGCTCCACCTGCGCGATGCCGAGCGCCGCGTGCACGTCCGAGAGGCGGTAATTGAACCCGATCCGGTCGTGCTCGACCTCGGCCATGTCGGGGGCGCGGCCCTGGTTGCGCTCGCTGCGAACGCGCGCCGCGACCTCCTTGTCGGGCGTGCTCAGGACGCCGCCCTCCCCGGTGGTCATCTGCTTGTTTGCGTAGAAGGCGAAGGTTGCGATGTTGCCCGCGGTCCCGACCTTCTTGCCCAGGCTGTCGACCGCGCCGAGCGCCTGGCAGGCGTCCTCGAGCACTCCGAGCGCCTTCGCGGAGGCGATCTCAGCGAGCGCCTGCAAGTCGGCGGGGTAGCCGAAGATGTGGACCGGCAGCAGCCCGCTGGTCGACTCGCTCACCGTCGCCGCGACCGCGGCGGGATCGACGTTGAAGGTGACGGGGTCGATGTCGCAGAAGACCGGCTTGGCGCCCTCGTAGAGCAGCGAGTTCGCCGTCGCGACGAAACTGAGTGGGCTGGTGATCACCTCGTCGCCCTCGCCCCAGCCCATTGCCCTCACCCCGAGGTGAAGCGCCGCCGTCCCGCTGGAGACGGCGACGGCGTAGCCACCGCCCAGCCACTCGCCGAAGTCGTGCTCGAACTGCTCGAGCTTGGGGCCCAGGGAGAGCGAGCCGGAGCGAACGACCTCCAGCAGCAGCTCCTCCTCGCGCGGGCCGAGCTCAGGTCGTGCGAGCGGTATCGGTTCGTTCACTCGGTGCGGTGCTCTCTTGGCGTGGCTGGAAGGCGTACTCGAGAGAGTCGACCAGCGCCTCCCACGAGGCCTCGATGATGTTCTCGGAGACCCCGATCGAGCCCCATTCCCGCTCGCCGTCGGAGGAGTCGAGGAGAACGCGCGTAACGGCGCCGGTCCCATGGTGCTCGTCGAGGATCCGGACCTTGTAGTTGGTCAGCTCGATGTCGGCCAGGTGTGGGTGGCGGTCGATGATCGCGCCTCGGAGCGCCTTGTCGAGGGCGTTCACCGGGCCGTTGCCCTCCGCCGTGCGCAGGTAGCGCTCGCCGTCGACCCAGACCTTGATCGTCGCCTCGGTGACCACCTTGCCGTCCTCACGCTTCTCGACCAGGACGCGAAAGCCCTCGAGCCGGAAGAGCGGCTCGTAGCGATCGCTCTCGCGCCGCAGCAGCAGCTCGAAGGAGGCGTCGGCGGCCTCGTAGTGGTAACCGCGATGCTCCCGCTCCTTGAGCGTGCGCAGAGCGCGGGCGGCCTGCTCGTCGTCGAGGGGGACCCCAGAGCGGTCGGCGCGTTGAAGGACCGTGCCCTTTCCGGAGAGCTCGGACACGACCAGCTCGCGCTCGTTGCCGACCTCCGCCGGGTCCATGTGCTCGAAGGTGCGGGCGTCGGCGTTGACGCCGGCCACGTGCATGCCGCCCTTGTGCGCGAACGCGTTGCGCCCCACGAACGGCTGGTCCGGATCGGGCGTGATGTTGAGGAGCTCGTCGATGAAGTGCGCGATCCCCGTGAGCCGGGCGAGCTGGTCGTCGTCGACGCAGCGGTAACCCATCTTCAGCTGCAGGGCGGGCAGGATCGAGGTCAGGTTGGCGTTGCCGGTGCGCTCGCCGATCCCGTTCATCGTCCCCTGCACCAGGCCGGCGCCCTGCTCGATTGCCGCCAGCGAGTTGGCGACCGCGCACTCGAGGTCGTTGTGCGTATGGATCCCGATCGCGACGTCGAGGGCGCCGACGACCTCCTTGGTCGCCTCGGCGATCTGGCCCGGCAGGCTGGAGCCGTTCGTGTCGCAGAGCGTTACGTTCTCGGCCCCCGCCTCCTCCGCGGCCCGCAGGCACTCGAGTGCGTAGGCGGAGTCGTCGCGATAGCCGTCGAAGAAGTGCTCGGCGTCGTAGATCACGCGCTTGCCGGCATTGACGAGATAGGCGACCGAGTCGCGGATCATCGCCAGGTTCTCCTCGCGGCTCACCTTGGTGACCTTCTCCAGGTGCAGGCCCCAGGTCTTCCCCACCAGGGTCACCAGCGGGGCAAAACCCGTGGCGAGGAGCCGGAGGGCGTCGTCCTCGGCCGCCTCCGTGTCACGGCGGCGGGTCATGCCGAACGCGCAGACGGCGGCCTGCCGCAGTTCGACCTCGGCCAGCATCTCGAAGAGCTCGAGCTCCTTGGGATTGGACCCCGGGAACCCCGCCTCGATGAAGCGGATGCCGAGCTCGTCGAGCTTGCGGACCACCCGGACCTTCTCCTGCGCTGACAGGGACATGCCCTGGCCCTGCATGCCGTCGCGCAAAGTCGTGTCGTAGAGGAGTACCTGTCGCATCGCTGCCTTTCTGCTTCGTGGGGAAGGGTGAACCCCTGGTCAGGGGTCGAGGGACCGCCGGTCGCTAAGCGACCGCGGCCTGCGTAATTCGCCCTGCGAAGCGGTGCAGCATCAGGAACCCAATGTACCGGAGGCGGGCTCGCCGACCTCCTCGGCCTCCACCTCTGCAGGCGTCGGCTCAGGCGCGGCCTCGCCGGTCGGTTCACCGACCGGGTCGAGCCACTCGCGGTACTCCTCGAGGCGGCCGTGGAGCGCGTCGTCGAACTTGCCCTGGATCACCCGGGTGATCTCGCCGGGCGCGCCGAGGTCGTGATCGTCGATCTCGCGGACCGGCACCAGCTCGGCGGCCGTCCCGGTGAGGAAGACCTCCTCGGCCAGATAGAGCTCGGCGCGAGCGATGTCGCGCTCGACCACCGTGTAGCCGAGGTCGCGCGCGATCTGGATCACCGATTTGCGGTTGATCCCGTCGAGGATCGAAGAGGTGTGGCCCGGCGTGACGATGTCGCCCTCACGCACCAGGTAGATGTTCTCGCCCGAGCCTTCGCAGACAAAGCCGCGCTCGTCGAGCAGGACCGCCTCGTCGTAGCCGGCGTTGGCGCTCTCGGTCTTGGCGAGGATCGAGTTGAGGTACTGGCCCGAGGCCTTCGCGTGCGGGATCAATCCCGCTGGCGAGATCCGGCGCCAGGAGGAGACCTTGGCGCGGACACCCTTGCGCTTGCCCTCCTCGCCGAGGTACGCGCCCCAGGGCCAGACGGCGACGATCACGTCGACCGGCGCGCTCTTCGCGTAGAGGCCCATCTCGCCGTAGCCGCGGAAGGCGAGCGGGCGGATGTAACAGCTGCGAAGGCCGTTGCGCCGGATCAGCTCCTTGATGGCCTCGCGGATCTCCTCGAGGGAGTAGTCGAGCGGCAGGTAGTAGAGCTCGGCGGACTTGGCCAGGCGATCGAGATGGTCCTGATGGCGGAAGATCGCCGGCCCGATCTCCGTGTCGTAGCAGCGGATTCCCTCGAACACGCCGGTGCCGTAGTGCAGGCCGTGGCTGAGGACATGGACGTTCGCCTCGTCCCAGGGGACGAACTCACCGTTCTTCCAGATCAGCTCGGCCTTCTCCACAAGTCGAAGAGTATGAACGATGAATCGGGCTAGAGGGATCGGAGAACGGCTACTGTCATCTCCTCGGTGCCGACCTCGCGCGTGCCCTCGCCCCCGGCGAGGTCCGGGGTGCGCAGGCCCCGCGCGAGGGCGGCGTCCACCGCGGCGTCGAGCCGGTCGGCCTCGTCGTGCATGCCGAGTCCGTAGCGCAGCATCATCGCCACCGAGAGGAGCGTCGCCAGAGGATTCGCCTTGCCCGTGCCGGCGATGTCGGGCGCCGAGCCATGCACCGGCTCGTACAGGCCCGGGCCGCCCTCCCCCAGGCTCGCCGACGGCAGCATGCCGAGCGAGCCGGTGAGCATCGCCGCCTCGTCGCTGAGGATGTCGCCGAAGAGGTTCTCTGTGACGATCACGTCGAAGTCCGCCGGTCGCGAGACCAGCTGCATAGCGGCGTTGTCGACCAGCAGGTGATCGAGCTCGACGTCCCCGTACTCGGGCGCCAGCCCCGTGACCGTTTCCCGCCACAGGCGCGAGGTCTCCATCACGTTCGCCTTGTCGACAGAGGTGACCCGGCCGCGCCGCTCGCCGGCCGCCTCGAAGGCGACCCGGGCGATGCGCTCGATCTCCTCGACGGTGTAGGCGCAGTCGTCGTGGGCGCGGTCGCCGTCGCGACCGGAATCTCCGAAGTAGATGCCGCCCGTGAGCTCCCGGACGACCAGCAGGTCGGTGCCCTCGATCCGCTCGCGGCGAAGCGGGCTGGCCTCGAGCAGCGCCTCGCTCGGGCGCACCGGTCGCAGGTTCGCGAACAGGCCAAGGCCCTTGCGCAGGCCCAGCAGCCCCTGCTCGGGCCTGGGCTTGTCCGGGTCGGTGGTGTCCCACTTGGGGCCGCCGACGGCGCAGAGCAGCACCGCCTCGGAGTTGCGGCATGCCTCGAGGACCTGATCGGTCAGCGCGGTGCCGTGCTCGTCGATCGAGGCGCCGCCGACGAGGTGCTCGGTGATCTCGAAATCGCCGAGCTCGTTCAGGGCACGGACGGCGGCGGCGGCGATCTCCGGGCCGATGCCATCGCCGGGCAGCAGGACGATCTCAGGCACGGCGGGCGTCGATGTTGAGCCGCACGTAGTTCAGGACCAGCGGCTCGTCCTCGAGCTCGAGCACCGCCTCGGCGAACGAGCGGCGGAGATCCTCCGGCAGGCGGGCCAAATGCGGCCCCATGGTGACCGTTGTCGTGAAGTCGTAAGGGTGCTCGGGCTGGACGGGCTTGTCCTCGAGCCAGCACTTGACGTGCTCGAAGCCAGCGCGCCTCAGCCGCTCCTCGGTCTCATCCGGGGGGGCGAAGTTCCACATCATGTCCATCCCCTCGAAGTGCTCGATGAACTCGGGGCGCGTGGCCACCGTGATGATGTTCCGGGCGTGCCGGGCGACGTTGCCCTCGCCACCGCACTGCGCGACCAGGTGCCCACCCGGCCGGAGCGCCGCGTGCAGGCGCGAGAAGAGGCGATCGTGATCGGGGACCCAGTGGAAAGTGGCAGTGGAGAAGATCACGTCGACCGGCCGTTCGATCTTTAGCTCGGCAAGGTCGGCGACCAGGTAGTCGGCGCGATCGCCCAGCGCCTCGCGGGCCTTGGCGATCATCGACTCGGAGGCGTCGACGCAGAGCACCCGGCCGTTCGGAAGCCGCTCGAGCAGCCTCGCCGTCACCCGTCCGGAGCCGCAGCCCGCGTCCATCACGTATTCGTCGCCGTCGAGGTCGAGTCGCTCGAGCACCTCGACACCCCAGTGGAACTGCGGGTCGGAGACGCGGTCGTAGGTCTGGGCGTCCCACTCCCGGGGGCCCGCGTTCATGGGCCGCGGCGCGCTCACAGCGAGGTGGTCACGGGGCCGGCGTCGGCCTTGCCCGCCGCCTCGAAGGAATCGATCTTCTCCGCCCGCTGCAGCGTCAGCGCCACGTCGTCGAGCCCATTCAGCAGGCGATGCTTGATCTCCTCGTCGATCTCGAACTGGAAGACGCCCTCGGCGCAGTTCACCGTCTGATCGTCGAGGTCGATGCGGGCCTCCCCCGCGCCCGCCACGGCGCGGCAGTGCTCCTCGTCGAGCACGACCGGGAGCAGGCCGTTCTTCGTGCAGTTGCTGAAGAAGATGTCCGAGAACGAGGGCGCGATCACCGCGTCGAAGCCGTAGTCCTTGAGCGCCCAGACCGCGTGCTCGCGCGAGGAGCCGGAGCCGAAGTTGCGGCCCGTGACCAGGATCGGGTGGGCCTCGAGCTCGATCTCACCGGAACGGAACCAGTCGTAGAAGAGGAACTCGCCGAAGCCGGTGCGCTCGATCCGCTTCAGGAACTGCTTGGGGATGATCTGGTCGGTGTCGACGTCGGAGCGGTCCAGCACGGCGACCCGGCCCTCGATCACGTCGATCGGATCCATCGGCACGGTCAGCTCCAATCCCTGATGTCGACGAAATGCCCCTCGACCGCCGCGGCGGCCGCCATCTTCGGGCTGACCAGGTGGGTGCGCCCCCCCGCTCCCTGGCGGCCCTCGAAGTTGCGGTTCGAGGTCGAGGCGCAGCGCTCGCCCGGGCTGAGGATGTCCGGGTTCATTCCGAGGCAGGCGGAGCAGCCTGACTCGCGCCACTCGAAGCCGGCCGAGCGGAAGACCTCGTCGAGCCCCTCGTCCTCCGCCTGGGCCTTGACCTGCTGCGAGCCGGGCACGACCATCCCGCGCAGGCTCGAGGCGATCTTCCGACCGTCGAGCAGGCCGGCCGCCTCCCTCAGGTCGGAGATCCGTGAGTTCGTGCAGGAGCCGATGAAGACCCGGTCGAGCGGGATCTCGGTCATCGGGATCCCCGGCCGCAGGTCCATGTAGGCGAGCGCCCGCTCGGCCGTCTCGCGGTCCGCCGGCGAATCCATCCGGCTCGGGTCCGGAACCGTGTTGGTCACCTCGACGACCATCCCCGGCGTAGTGCCCCACGTCACCATCGGCGAGATCGCCGAGGCGTCGATCTCGACCTCGGCCTCGAAGCTCGCGCCATCGTCGCTCGGCAGCTCGCGCCAGCGCTCCACCGCAGCGTCGAAGTCGCTCGGGGCGCCCGGCCGGCCACGGATGTATTCGTGGGTCGTCTCGTCCGGCGCGACCATGCCCGCGCGACCACCGCCCTCGATCGTCATGTTGCAGATCGTCATCCGGTTCTCCATCGAGAGCGCGCGGATCGGCTCGCCCGCATACTCGACGGCGTAGCCCCGCATGCCGCCCACCCCGAGCCGCCCGATCGTCGCCAGGATCAGATCCTTCGCCGTGACGCCGAAGCCAAGCTCGCCCGAGTAGTTGATCCGCATCGTCTTCGGCTTGCGCTGGACCAGGCACTGCGTCGCGAGCACGTGCTCGACCTCGGACGTCCCGATCCCGAAGGCGAGCGCGCCGAAGGCGCCGTGCGTCGAGGTGTGGGAGTCGCCGCAGACGATCGTCATCCCGGGCTGGGTGACGCCGAGCTCAGGGCCGATCACGTGGACGATCCCGCGGCGATCCGAGCCCAGCGAGTAGAGCAAGATCCCGAACTCCTCGCAGTTTCGCTCCAGGGCCTCCACCTGCTTCCGCGAGAGCTCGTCCGCGATCAGCCGGGCCGCCGGGGTCCCGTCCGTCGGGACGTTGTGATCGGCCGTGGCGAGGGTCTTGTCGGGCCGGCGCACCGAACGCTCCGCGAGCCGAAGCCCGTCGAAGGCCTGCGGCGAGGTGACCTCGTGGACGAGATGGAGGTCGATGTAGATCAGGTCACGGTCGACCTCGTGGGCGTCCCAGATCTTCTCGAAGAGGCTCTTCGCCATCGGGTCCTCCTAGCTTCGCCTCAGGCCGGCGGCGACAACCGCGATCAGCCGGGAATCGGTCTCTCCATTGTTCTCGAAATGGTGCGGCAGGTCGGCGTCGAAGGTGACGCTGTCGCCCTCCGCGAGCTCGTGACGCCGGCCATCGATGAAGAGCTCGACCGCTCCCTCGAGCACGACGGCAGTCTCGCGGCTGCCGGGCTCGTGCATCGGCGGGTCGCCGGGTCCGCCGGTGGCCGCGCCCTGAGCCAGCGTGTGGATCGAGACGTCGGCGCGCTGACCGGGCAGCGGCGGGGTGAGCTCCTCGACCCTGTGGCCGCGCCGGCGCCGGCTGCGCCGCTCCCCCTCGCGGACGATCACCACGTGGCGATTCTCATCCAGCCGCAGCAGCTGCGAGAGGGTGAGATCGAGCCCCGCAGCGATCTTCTGGGCGACGGCCAGGGTGGGACTGGTGTCGCCGCGCTCGACCTGGGAGAGCATCGGGGCGCTGACGCCGCTGCGCTCCGCGAGGTCTCGCAGGGAGAGATCCATCGCCTCCCGAAGGCTCTTCACCCGCGCTCCGACCGATCCATCGGCCGAGATCGCCGCGCCGTTGGAGCTGCTCGATCGAGTTGCGCTCGCCACCGTGCGTACGTTATCACGTACGATCGTATGCAGACTCTAGGCCGGCTCGAGGACAACCACCGGGATCCTGCGGTCGGTGCGCCGCTGATAGCTCTCATACTCCGGATAGGCATCGGCCATCATCCGCCAGAGCCGCTCGCGCTCGGCGCCGCTGGCCTCTCGGGCCCGGACCCGGCGCTTCTCCCCCTTCCACCAGGCCGTGGTCTCGGGATTTGCCCTCAGGTTGTGGAGCCAGGCCGGATGCCGGTCGGTGCCCCCCTTGGAGGCGATCAGGACCAGGTTGTCTCCATCCTCCTTGCAGAGCAGGGGATGGGTCCTGCGCTTGCCGGACTTCCGTCCAACCGACTCGACAAGGGCGACGGGCACCCCGTAAGCCGTGCCGCCGATTCGCCCATGGCTTGCCTTGTAGACGACCGTATGGAAGTCGGTGAACCGCTCCCAGAACCACCAGAGCGGGGATCGCGCCTGCGGCGCCGGTGGCAGCTTCACAGCCGCCTTAGCCTATGTGGTCACGGGCCGGGGGTGCGCTCGACGGCGGCGTCGGCGGTGGCTTCCTCGGCCTCGCGGATCGCGACGCCCTCCAGGGCGTTCGAGATCGCCCGGACGAAGGCGCGGGCGGACGCCTCGAGGATGTCGGTCGCCACGCCTTGGCCGCTCGCGAGCTTGCCGTTGGCGCGGACCGAGACGCTCACCTCGCCCAGAGCGTCGGTGCCGCCGGTGACGGCCTCGACCTCGTAGCGCTGTAGCTCGGCATCGGTGCCGGTGGCCTCGCGGATCGCGCCGAAGATCGCGTCCACGGGGCCGTCGCCCGAGGCCCGCGCGACCGATTCCTTGCCGCTCGGCAGGACGACGCTAACCCGCGCCTCGGGGGCCCGCTCCGAGCCCGCCTCGACCTCGAACCAGCCGAGGTTGTAGGCGTGGGCGCTCTCGCGCATCTCGTCGGAGACGATCGCCTCGAGGTCGAGCGCGGTGACCTGCTTCTTCTTGTCCGCGATCTCCTTGAAGCGCTTGAAGGCGTGGTTGAGGGCGCCGCCCTCGACCTTGAAGCCCAGCTGCTGCAGGGCGTCCTGGAGTGCGTGGCGGCCGGAGTGCTTGCCCAGCACGATCGAGTTGGACTCGAGGCCGACCTCGGTCGCGTCCATGATCTCGTAGGTCGAGCGCTCCTTCAGTACGCCGTCCTGGTGGATTCCGGATTCGTGGGCGAACGCGTTCCGCCCCACCACCGCCTTGTTCGGCGGTACCGAGTAGCCGGTCAGGCGCGAGACCATGCGGCTGGTGCGGGCGAGCTCGCGCGCGTCGATGCCGGTGTCGAGGCCGTGTACGTCGCGGCGCGTCCGGAGCAGCATCACGATCTCCTCCAGGGAGCAGTTGCCCGCCCGCTCGCCGATGCCGTTGACGGCGCACTCCACCTGGCGCGCGCCGGCGAGGAGCCCGGCGTACGAGTTCGAGACGGCCAGCCCCAAGTCGTCGTGGCAGTGGACCGAGACCTCGACCCCGTCCAGTCCCGGGACCAGCTCGTAGAGCCTGCCGAAGTAAGCCGCGTACTCGGCCGGTGTCGTGTAGCCGACAGTGTCAGGGATGTTGACCACGGTTGCGCCCTCGGCGACCGCGATCGCACAGACCTCCGCCGTGAACTCGATGTCGGCACGGGTCGCATCCATCGGCGAGAACTCGACGTCCTCGCAATAGGACTTCGCGAGCGCGACGGCGGCCTTCGCCTGCCCCTTGACGTCCTCGCGGGTGGTCTGGAGCTGGTGGGTGATGTGGATGTCGGAGGTGGAGATGAAGGTGTGGATCCTGGGCCGCTCGGAGTCCTTG
>DASXSZ010000085.1:0-16423 GCA_036505735.1 Solirubrobacterales bacterium | reverse complement strand
CGCGCCTGGGCGCGCAGGAAGTCGGCCAGCTCCCTGGCCTGCTGAGCAGGATCGCTCGAGCGGGGCACCGAGGTCGGCGGAGCGGCAGTCTGCTTCGCGCCGGACGACTTGCTGGGCGATTCCGAGCCACCCGAGCCGAGGACGACTATCGCCCCAGCGATAGCGATCGCGACGACTGCCACGCCGGCAGCGAGGCGGGCGCGTACGCGGCGCCCGCGTGGCAGTCGCGCGGTCGGCGCCGGCCAGCGCGCCGTGGCCTCACCGGTGGCCGCCAAGGGCTCCGTCGGGCGGGCCTGCGATTTGATCCGGCGCACGGCGCCGAAACCGCCGTTGCCGTCGACGGTGGCGAGGGCCTCTCCCAGGGCCCGTGCGTCGGTGAAGCGGTCGCCGGGATCCTCCCGCAGGCAGCGCTCGACGATCTCACGCAGCTCGGGAGGCCGCGCCTTGGGCAGGATCTCGTCCGCGACGACACCGCAGGCGTAGACGTCGGCGGCGGGGGTGATCTTGCCGTCGGCGAGCTGCTCGGGGGCCATGTAGCGGTCGGTCCCGATCACCTTTCCGGGGCGGGTCAGCCGGGTGGTCTCCTCGGCCGCGCGGGCGATGCCGAAGTCGGTGATCTTGAGGCAGCCGTCCGACTCCCGGAGGAGCAGGTTCTGGGGCTTGATGTCGCGGTGGATCAACTTCTTCGAGTGGGCGTGGCCGAGGCCGTCGCAGAGCTGGTTGAGCAGCTGCAGGGCCTCCGCCCGCGACAGCGACCGTCGCCTGCGGCCCAGGCGGTCGGCCAGGGTCCCGCCGTCGACGTACTCCATGACGATGTAGGGCCGATCGTCCTCCTCACCGACGTCGAACACCTGCACGACGTTGGGATGATCGAGCCGCGCCGCGAGCCGCGCCTCGCGCGAGAAGCGCTTGCGCACCTCCTCGTCGCCGGCGAAGTTCTCGGCCAGGAGCTTGATCGCGACCTGACGATCGAGCTTCATGTCGCGGGCGCAGTAGACGGTCGCCATGCCGCCGTGACCGAGCCGGTCCTCGAGCTCGTAGCGCTCCGAACCGAGTCGGCGCGTCATCCCGGCTCGCCCTTCAGCTTCGCCTGGCCGGGCGGGACGAGTCCGCCGTTTTTCGACTGTTCGCCTCCCTTGTGCTCGTCCTGCTTGTCCTCCTTGGGCTTCTTCTTCTCCTCCGGCGGTGGGGGCGGCGGTGGCGGGCAGTTGACCTGGTCCACGAGCCGGCCGGCGGTGGCCTCGACTCCCGGGCGCAGCGTGGCCGGGAGGTCGGCCTCCTGGATCGCCGAGCTCAGGTCGTCGGCGGCGTGGGCGGCGTGGCAGGTGTCGCCGGCGTCGAGGTCGGTGGCGATCCGGTCGCTGAGAGTGGCGAGCCGGTCCGCGGTCGCGACCGAGAGGGCGGGCCGGACCGTGGTGGTCTCGGTCCCGCCCGAACCGCATGCAGCGAGGCCCAGGGCGGCAGGGGCGATCAAGATCGCCACCCCGACGGCCTTCAGGTTCCCCATCCGCATCGCTACGAATCCTCTTTGAACGGGTTGCTCCTCGGCTTCGCCTCGGAGCACCCTCGCATATCAGCCACTACCCTCGGCTCGCTGCTGGAAACCGCGGCAGCTCAGCACCGGCAGCCGCGGGTAGCGGGGGAACTCCGGATCGGTCTTCGACCGCTCGCAGAGCGAGAACACCGATCCTCGGGTGTTGCGGACCAGGCGCTGATGCCGGCAACGGTCGCAGAGGCCGGCGTCGGGCCCGGTCACAGGTCGGCTTCGGGCTCCTCCGACGCGGTGCTGGTCGCGCCTCTGCGCGCCGTCGCATCTGCGGAACCCCCTCGCGTCTCCTCCACGACAACCTCGGCCTCGATCGCGGTGGCCTCGTCGCCGAAGATCGCCCTCTTCAGCCTCTCCCCAACGTATTCGCCGCTCCGCTGGGCCCGCTCCAGAGGCTCGGTCAGCTTGACGACGCGGCCGAGCAGCTCGTTCATCCGCTCGGCCTGCTCGAGGGCCTGGTCCGCCTGCCGGCGCATGACCTCGAGCTGCTCCCTGGAGGCCTCCATCAGGTCGTTCGCCTCGCGGACGCTGCGCTCCATCGCGCGCGGCAGGTCGATCGCCGCGCGCGCCATCGAGATGGGCCAGGTGACGAGCTCTCGGAGCACGCTCCGCAGGGTAGTGAAGCCGGACGGCACCAAGGCCAGCCCGGTTGCGGAACGTTCCCCGAGGTCTTTACTTCACTTTGTATAGTCGATGCATGCGCACCTTCCGGCGCCTGCTCGGCTTCCTGCTTCCCTACCGTCGACCTCTGATCGGCTCGCTGCTGCTCGCCTGGATGGCGATGGGGATGACGGTGCTGATCCCGCTCCTCACCGGCTCGGCGGTGAACGCGATCGAGTCCGAGCATCGCGATGACATCCTGCCGCTGGTCCTGGCTCTGCTCGCGGCCGGCATCCTGCGACTCCTGCTCACCGTGGGCCGCCGCCTGATCGCCGGCAAGGTCTCGCTGGCGGTCGAGTTCGATCTGCGCCAGGTCTTCTACGAGCACCTGCAGAAGCTCGAGCTCGCCTTCTTCGACAGCCAGCAGACGGGTCAGCTGATGTCGCGCGCGACCGTCGACCTGCAGTCGATCCGGTTCTTCCTCGGCTACGGGCTGATCTGGGTGAGCCAGAGCGCTCTGACGATCCTGTTCGCGGCGATCGCGATGTTCGTGCTCGACCCGCTGCTCGCCACGCTCGCCCTCGTGCCGGTGCCCTTCCTGGTCGTGACCGCCACCCGCTACAGCCGGCGCAACCGCCCCGCCGAGCAGGAGGTGCAGCAGCGGATCGGCGAGGTGACGGCCGGAGCCGAGGAGAGCATCTCGGGGATCCGGATCGTCAAGGCGTTCGCCCGCGAGCGCCACATGCTCGATCGCTTCCGGGGCTCGGTGAACAGGGTCTTCGAGCAGAGCATGGTCTCGACGCGGCTGCAGGCCTTCTACACGCCGCTGATGGGATTCCTGCCGAACCTGGGGCTCGCGGCCGTGCTGCTGGTCGGCGGCCTCCAGGTCATCCACGGGCACACCAGCGTCGGGCACCTGACCGCCTTCTACCTCTATGTGGTCATGCTCTCGGGGCCGGTGCGCTGGCTCGGCATGTCGCTGAGCATGGCCCAGCGCGCCGTCGCGTCGGGGAACCGGATGTTCGAGGTCCTCGATCGCGAACCGTCCATGGAGAGCCCTCCCGATGCCCCGCCGCTGCCGGCGGGCCGGGGCCGGGTCTCGCTGCAGCGGGTGACGCTGCGGTACGACGGCGCCGAGCCCTCTCTGACGGGCATCGATCTGGAGGTCGCGCCGGGCCGGACGATCGCGCTCGTCGGGCCGACCGCCGCCGGCAAGACCAGCCTCGTCGGGCTGCTCGCCCGGCTCTACGATCCCAGCGAGGGCCGGGTGGTGATCGACGGGGCCGACATCCGCGAGGTCGACCTCGCGTCCCTGCGGTCCGAGATCGCGTTCGTCGCGGACGACAGCTTCCTCTTCTCGGACACGGTCGCCGGCAACATCGCCTACGCGAGACCGGAGGCGACGCAGGAGCAGATCGAGGCGGCTGCAAAGCGGGCCCAGGCGCATGACTTCATCACCGGGCTTCCCGACGGCTACGAGACCGTGGTCGGGGAACGGGGGCTGACGCTCTCCGGAGGCCAGCGCCAGCGGGTGGCGATCGCACGGGCGCTGCTGGCCGAGCCGCGGATCCTGATCCTGGACGACGCCACCTCATCGGTCGACGCCCGCACCGAGGCACAGATCAAGGCCGGGCTGCGAGAGGCGATGGAGGGCCGGACCACGTTCATCGTCGCCCACCGGCTCTCGACGATCTCCCTGGCCGACGAGATCGTGGTGCTCGACCGCGGGCGGATCGTCGATCGCGGCACCCACGAGGAGCTGCTCGAGCGCTGCCCGCTCTACGAGGAGATCGCGGAGAAGGGGCTCGAGGACTCCGTCTACCTGCAGCGCGACCTCGAGGAGCGAGAGGAGCTGGCGAAGCTGTGAACGAGACCGACGGCGCCCAGAACTTCCTCGCTCTCTTCCGATCGCTGTGGCGGTTGATCCGCGGCGAGGACAATCGCTGGCGGAAGGTGCGTTGGCTGTTCTCGCTGCTGCGCCCGTACCGGCGCCAGGTGCTGATGATGCTCGGGGCGCTGATCCTCGCCACCGCGGCGACGCTGGCCCCGCCGTTCCTGGTCGGCAAGGCGATCTCGGCTGCGCTGAACGGCGACTCGACGGCGCTTGTCTTGATCATCGCGGCCTTCCTGGTCGCGGCGCTGATCGGCTGGGCCACCGGGTACCTGCAGACGTATCTGGTCGGCTGGGTCGGCGAGCGGGCGCTCCAGGACCTGCGCATCCGGATCTTCACCCACCTCCAGAAGATGTCGATCGGGTTCTTCACCCGCAACCGGCCGGGCGTGCTGATCTCGCGGATCACGAACGACGTCGACGCCCTCGACCAGCTGATCAGCACGGGCGTGGTGACGCTCTTCTCCAGCACCCTGACACTCGTCGGCGTCGTGGTGATCATGCTGATCGCCGACGTCCAGCTGGCGCTGGTCGTGTTCCTCACCCTGCCGCTGCTGGCAATCGCCAGCCTGGTCTTCCGGATCGTCGCGGCCAGCGCTTATCGGATCACGAGGGAGCGGATCGCGGAGGTGACGGCCTACCTGCAGGAGAGCCTCAGCGGCGTTCGGGTGGTGCGGAGCTTCGCGCAGGAGCGCCGCCACGTCACCCGGATGGGCGAGCTCAACGAGCTCAACCGCCAAGCCAACCTGAAGACCGTCTACCTGAACGCGTCATACTTCCCGGCGGTCGAGCTGCTCTCGGCGGTCGGGACGGCGGTGATCCTGCTCTACGGCGGCTACCAGGCCCTCGATCTGGGAACCGAGGCGGCGCGGAACTACCAGATCGGGATCGTGGCCGCATTCGTCGGCTACCTCTCCACGTTCTTCGACCCCATCCAGCAGCTCTCCAACCTCTACACGACCTATCAGCAGGGGATGGCGGCGCTGGACAAGATCTTCGACCTGCTCGACACCGAGCCGGATATGGTCGACAAGCCGGGCGCACTCGACCCAGGGACGCTCCGCGGGGAGATCGAGATGGACGGGGTCTGGTTCTCGTATGGGCTCGACCGGACCGCGGGCCTGAAGCGATCCAGTGGTTTGATCGAGACAAGCGATGACGAGGCCGACGACGCGGCGTGGGCGCTCGAGGACGTGTCGATCCACGTTCCGGCCGGCCAGACCCTCGCGCTGGTCGGGGAGACGGGGGCGGGCAAGTCCACATTCGCGAAGCTGGTCTCGCGGTTCTACGACCCGCAGCGGGGCAGGGTGCTGGTCGACGGGAACGACCTGCGAGATTTGAGCTCGACCTGCCTGCGCAGCCAGCTCGGGATCGTGCCGCAGGAGGGGTTCCTGTTCTCCGGGACGGTCAGGGAGAACATCGCCTTCGGGCGGCCGGGTGCCAGCGACGCGGAGATCGAGGCCGCGGCTGACGCGATCGGGGCGGGCGAGTTCATCCGGCGGCTGCCGGGCGGGTTCGAGACCGAGGTCGGCGAGCGCGGCGTCGCGCTCTCAGCGGGTCAGAGGCAGTTGATCGCCTTTGCCAGGGCGCTGCTGGCCGAGCCGCGGATCCTGATCCTGGACGAGGCGACATCCAACGTCGACGTGCGGACGGAGCGGGCGATCGAGTCGGGGCTGGAGCGGTTGTTGCAGGACCGGACGGCGATCGTGATCGCGCACCGGCTCTCGACCATTCGTGGCGCGGACCGGATCGCGGTGCTGGAGCACGGCCGGATCGTGGAAAGCGGCACGCACGACGAGCTGATCGCTGCCGGCGGCCGGTACGCGGAGCTCTACGGAACCTGGGCCGACCTGGCCGCGGCTTAGCCCGGACCGATTCCGCCGGAGTTACCGCTGGATCCGCCGGAGCTGCCGCTCGTTCCGCTGCTGCCGCTCGTGCCGGTGCTGCCGGGCGTGCCCCCTGCGGTGCCGCCGCTCGAGGAGCCGGTGCTGGGTGCGCTCGGGCTGACCGCGCCCCCGGTGGCTGCGCTGCCGCTGCTGGTCGTGCTGGTGCCCGACGAGCTGATCGCGGCGCCGCACTCCTTGAAGCCGTAGGCGGACGCGGCAGTCTCGGCCTGGGACTTGGCGTTGTCGAGCTCGGTCTCGAACTGGCTCGGGTCCTCGCCGCGCTGCACGGCCAGGCCGATCTTCTGGCCGGCGGAGACCTCGTCGGCCATCGCCTTCAGGAACTGGTCCAGGTTCGGGTCGCTGGGCGGATTGAGCTGCTTGATCTGGTCGATCACGCCCTGGCGCAGCTGGGCGATCTGGGCGGCCTCGCTCTCGCCCTGTCCGGCGGCGGCGAACTGCTCGATCGAGCTGTTCGCCTCCGCGCAGGCCGAATCGGCCTGAGCGATGAACTCGGTCTTGCCCTGAGCCTGCTGGGTCTCGGTCGGGACCACGATCGGCGTCTCGGGCGAGCTGTCACCGCCGCAGGCCGAGAGCGCGATCCCCGCGCCCACCGCCGCGGCGGGGACCAAAAGGTGCCGGGCGCGCCACATACGGCCGCGCAAGGTAGCAAGGATGCCCGAGGGAACTAGGCCGCTTCGCCCTCGTCAGCGGGCTCGACCAGGCGCAGGTGTCGTTCGCTCCTGCGGTGCCCATTCCGCCCGCCGTAGGTGTCGGTCTGGGAGTGGCAGTTGGCGCAGAGGAACTGAATGTTCGTGAGCCTGTTGTCCGACCTGTCGCCGTTCTTGTGATGCAGCTGCATGCTCACGGGCTTCCCCATCCACTCCTTGATCCCGCAGATCTCGCAGCGGTTCTCCTTCAGCCCGGCGTCGAGCAGCCGTCGTTTCAAGTGGCCGCGGCCCGTCTTTCGGCCGACGACCAGCAACTTGTCTAGCGGGATTTTACGATCGCGCGGTTGCACGCGACCGGTTGTCACCGCCTTCGACCACGTTGCCTTCGCGAACCCGAACCTCTCGCAACATTCAAGAGCCGACAGGCCGGCGTCATGCGCTTGCTGAACCTCCCGCCAGTCGTATCTCCGAGAGAACCTGGCGTCCGCTGGGATGCCGAGACCACGAGCGTGATGGGAGATCGTCGCCTTGGACAACCCGAGCTCCTGGGCAACCGTCGTCTGACTCATGCCTCCGGCGAGTAGCCGTCCGACGGCCTTTCGTGTCTCCGACGGTGCCGGGGCGCTCTTGGGACGAGGAATGACATCGCCCCGCGTCACAGCGCGATCCCACGCGCCACGCGAGATTCCGAAGTGCCGGCAACATTCAGCGATGGAGTGCCCACCTTCGTAGAAGGAACGAATCGCTTCCCAGTCGAACTCGCTTCCACGCGGCGCACCGAGCCGCCGGCCCATTCGTGCCGCGATCCGGGAAACAGTGCTGTGCGAGACCCCAAGTCGACGGGCTATCTCAAGACCCGAGACCCCACCATCCAACAGCCGGGACACCCTCTCCTTCCGATTCTCCATGCGAACATATGTTCGCAGCGCTGTCGGACGGAATTACCTGCAAATGAAGAAGGAGACGCTGCGGGGCATCTCCTCTAACTGGCGGGGAAGGATTCGAACCTTCGTTTCGCGGTCCAGAGCCGCGCGTCCTGCCGCTGGACGACCCGCCATCGCGTCAAAAAGATAACGACTCGGTTGACCGCTGACCGCTGCTGCCGACTCAGTGGGTCAGCTCAGCCAGGTCGCTGTCGGGGTCCCCGAGCAGCGCCTTCGCCTTCTTGCCCGCCACGTCCACACCCCGGGCCAGCAGCGTCCGCGCGTGCGCCAGCTCCTCCGAGCGCTCGACGGTCAGCGCCCCCGCGACCTTCCCGTCCTTGACGTAGAAGGCAGCGAACTCGCCCGCGTCGCGATCCCCGCGCCAGATCACCTCGTCCCAATCGGTCGCCGGCCCCACGTACTCGAGCCCGACCCAATCGGCCAAATCGCTGAAGAAGTACGGCACCACCTCGTATGGCTTGCCGTCGCCGAGCATCGAGCGCGCCGCGTGCTGCCCCTGCTGCATCGCCACGTCCCAGTGCTCGACACGGAGCCGCTTGCCGTGCACCCGGCTCTCGTACGAGCACACGTCCCCCGCCGCGTAGATCCCCTCAACCGAGGTCTGCAGGGTCTCGTCGCAGACGATCCCGTCCTCGACCTCAAGCCCGGCCCGCTGCGCCAGCATCACGTCCGGCTTCACCCCGGCGCCCACCACGACCACATCGCCCTCGACCACCTTCCCGCTCTCTGTGACCACTCCCTTGACGTCGCCATCGCCCTCAAAGGCCTCAAGCGTCTCGCCGCCGTGGATCTCGATCCCCTTCGACTCCAGCAGCTCGTGGAACCACCGACCCACCTCCTCCCCGAAGGTGCGCGACAGCGCCACCTCCTCCATCATCACGATCGCGCAGTCGACCCCCTTCGACCGAAGCGACGCCGCCACCTCGCAGCCGATGTAGCTGCCGCCGATCAGCACCACCCGATCCGCGCCCTCGGCCGCCTCGCGGATCCCATCCGAGTTGCCGAAGGCCCGCAGGTAGTGGATCCCCTCCTGTCCCGCGCCCTCGACGCGCAGGATGTTCACGTTCGCGCCGGTGGCGAGCAGCGCCTTCTCGAAGGAGACCTCCTCCCCACCCTGCAGCTTCGCCGTCCGTCCCTCGACGTCGAGCGACATCACGTTGGTCCCGATGCGCAGCTCGACCCCGTTCTCCTCGTACCACGACACCGGATTGACGTACGCGTCCTCGCGCTTCGACTCGCCGCGCACGTACTCCTTGGAGAGCGGCGGCCGCTCGTAGGGCGGCTCCGACTCCCTCCCGACCAGCATGATCTCCCCCTCCGCGCCCCGCTTGCGCAGCTCGGCGGCACAGTAGCCGGAGGCAAAGCCCCCGATCAGCAGATGCTCAACCTGCGGCGGCACCGTCGGACCCGAAGAACACCTTCAGCTCCTCCTCCAGCCCCGGATCGAGCACGGCCAGGACCTCATCCCCCGCCTCCAGAACCGTGTCGGGGGTGGGCACGAACCCCCCCTGGCCCTCGCGCAGGATCGAGATCAGCAGGCTCCCCTCCGGCATGTTGAGATCGCCCACCCGCTTGCCCGCGACCTTGCTGTCCTCGGCGAGCAGCATCTCGATGATCTCCAGCCGCTCCTCCGGCAGATCGAGCAGGTGCACCAGCCCGTACTCCGGCACCTCATGCTCCAACAGCCTCAGAATCAGGTCGGTCGCCGAGACGTAGGGCTTGATCCCGAGCAACTCGAAGTGCGGCCTGTTCCGCGGGTTGTTGACCCGCGCGATGATCCGGTCGACCAGGTACTTCTCCTTCGCCACCTGGCAGATCAGCATGTTGTCCTCGTCGTCGCCGGTCACCGCGATCACCATGTCGGCGCGCGAGATCCCGGCCCGCTCCAGCACCCAGAGCTCCGACGCATCTCCGTACTGGATGTTGTGCTCCAGCTCCTGCTCGACGGTCAGGTACCGGTTCCGGTTGTCCTCGATCACGGTCACCTCGTGGCCCTTGTCGAGCAGCTCGCGGGCCAGGTTCCATCCCACCTTGCCGGCCCCGGCGATGATGATGTACTTCCCCTCGCCCATCAGCTGGATGCGCCGGTCCCGGCGGCCTCAAGGACCGACTTCTCGAGCATCTCGATCGCGACCTTGGTCGGGCAGATGGTGTTGACCCCCTGCTTCCCGTACCACTCGGCGCGCAGGGGATCGAGGATCCGCGCGACCACCGTCGGCACGTTGAACTTCCGCTTGGCGATCTGGGCGATGATGATGTTCGTGTTGTCGCCATCGGTGGAGGCGATGAAGGCGTCGGCCCGCTCGATCCCCGCCGCGGTCAGCGCCTCCTCCTCCAGGCCCGTGCCGACCGTGAACTGACCCCCCGAGTCCTCCCACGAGCGATCCAGGTTGACCTCGAGGCGCGCGTGCGCCTCGGGGTCCTCATCGAGACACGAGACCTCGTGCCCCTCGCGGAGCATCGTGCGGGCGACCGAGGATCCGACCCTCCCACAGCCAACGATCAGAACGAACACCGCTCGGATGTTAGACGCGGGCGATCCCCGATCACAGCGGGCGGGACCAAGCCCCGGCCTACGGCGCCTCCTCCGGAGGCGCCGTCAGCAGCACCCGTGAGGGCGCCTTCTTCAGCACGTACTCCGTCACCTCGCCGATCTCCTCCGGCCGGGCGCCACCGATGCCTCCGAGGATCGCCCCACCCCGGATCCGAGTGGGCGGCTCCCCACCCATCACGATCACCTCGGCGCCCTTGTCGCGGGCCTCCTGGACGATCCCCGCCCCCATCGAACGTGCCCGAATGAGGTTCGTGGTCACTTCGACGTTCTCGTACTCATCGCCAACCTCTCTCGCTCGCTCGAGCGCCCGGTCCGCCCGCTCCTGCGCGGCCTTCGGCAGGGGCGCGTCCAGCGGGACGGTGAGCGGCAGCTCTGCCACGTAAACCACGTCCAACCTCGGCGGCCGCTCTCCCTTCTCGACCTCGGCGTCGGCGAGCCTCCCCGCCGTGCTGACGATGTCGTCGTCGAGCTGGGTGCCGAACACCGGCACCAGGATCGTCGAGTACTCGACATCCGCCGCCTGCTTCTTCAAGGAAGCCTCCGGCACCTGAACGCGCCTGGTCAGCGGCGTGCCCTCCACGACGCGCCGGTAGATCACGTAGAAGACAAGGCCGAACAGCATCCAGGCCCCGCCGACGTAGGCGGCGGTGTGATGCAGCAGGAACACGCTGATCCAGGCGAGCCCGCTGATCAGCGCCCCGGCGATCGCGGGCAACGGCAGATCGTGGGACCCCACCCGGACGTTCATGGGTATCCGGTACGGCCGCTCGAGATCCGCCTCGACCACCCGTAATCGCACGATCGAGATCTGCGCGATGGTCACCGCCAGCAGAGCCCCGAAGGCGTACACGCGCGCGAGGAAGCGGATGTCACCGGGTATCGCCAGCGCCACCGCAAGCACAGAGGCGATCCCGATCGCGATGTACGGCGTCGAGTAGGTCCGCTCGAGCTTCCCGGCCCAGCTGGGGATCTGGCGGTTGGTCGCCAGCACGTAGACGTGCCGAGAGAGGCCGAGCATGGCGGTGTTCGCCGCCCAGAAGAGCACCGGGACCGCCACCAACATCACCGCCCACTTCATGAAGTCGGCGACCCAGGCGGGGTCGTAGTTGCGCACCACACCAAGCACGGGCTCCTCGATGTACTTGCCCGCGAGAGCCGTCTCCGGCCCGTGCGGCCCCGCCACGACCGGCACCGCCATCAGCGCGACCGCCGCGATCCCGGCGTAGATCAGCGGGATCGCGATCGCGCCGACCCCGAGCACCCGCCTCAGGTCCCTGGGCTCGAACTCGAGGTCAGGCGCCAGGTCGCTCGCCGCCTCGATCCCGGCGTAGGCGATCGTGGCGATCACCAGCGAGTAGACGATGTCCTGGACGCTCGGGGAGGTGAAGAGGTCGAGCTGGTCGGTGAGTCGGGCCGGATGCAGCACGACAATCAGCCCGACGATGATCACCAGCAGCTGCAGACCCAGCTCCGCCAGGGCAAGGAGCACGAGCCGGACCTGGCGGTTCCTCCCCGTGACGTCGGCGATGTTGAGCACGGCCGCCAGACCGATCACGACGAGCGCCACCGCCAGCTCGACGTCCCCCCCGCCGAACCTGCCCGAGATCGGCGTCAGGTAGTGGGAGACGGTGATCGCCGCGGCGGCGATCACGATCAGGTAGTCGATCAGGATCGCCCAGCCGGCGATGAAGCTGATCAGCTCGTTGAAGGCGTGGCGGGCGAACGTCGCCGACCCACCTCGCTCGCGGAGCATCGCGCCCCCCTCGACGTAGGAGAGCGAGGTGAGCGCGAACATCAGGCCGGCCGCGAGGAAGATCACCGGTGTCAGCCCCAGCCCCCGGTCGGCGACCACACCGATCGAGAAGTAGATCGAGAACCCGACGGCGGCGGACGCCGCCCCGTACAGGAACGGCACCCCGAGCAGGCGCCTGGCCCTCATCGCTCGGCCGACCTCATCCGCGCATCGACAGGTAGAGCCTGCCCGAGCCGAGGGCGACGAACAGCAGCCCGAAGAGGACGCCGACCGCCAGCGGGCCCCCGCCCCGCGCCAGCGTGATCACCAGCATCGCGAGCCCGAAGCCGATGATTGTCACCGAGAAGATGCGCACGGCGAGCTGATAGCCCTCGTCGGGCGAGGGGCGTCGATTGTTCATGCCGTTGCTGGCTACAAGGCGATTATGGGGATGATCAGGATGGCAACGATGTTCGCCACCTTGATCATCGGGTTGATCGCGGGGCCGGCCGTGTCCTTGTAGGGATCTCCGACCGTGTCACCGGTGACCGCAGCCGCATGGGCGTCCGAGCCCTTCCCGCCGTACTCGCCGTCCTCGATCAGCTTCTTCGCGTTGTCCCACGCCCCGCCACCGGCCGTCATCGAGATCGCCGAGAAGATGCCGACCACGATCGCGCCGATCAGCAGCCCGCCGAGCGCCTGATAGGAGATCACTCCGACGATCAGCGGCACGAGGATCGGGATCAGTGCCGGCAGGACCATCTCCCGTTGAGCGGCGGCGGTGACGATCGCTACCGCGTGCCCATACTCAGGCCGCTCCGTGCCCTTCATGATCCCCGGCTTCTCACGAAACTGGCGCCGGACCTCCTCCACCACCCCGCCGCCGGCCCGGCCCACGGCTTCGATCGCGAGCGAGGAGAACAGGAACACCATGATTCCGCCGATCAAGAGCCCGATCAGCACCGGCGGCTCGAAGATCTGGAAGCTGAGGACCTTGTCGCCGGCCTCGGCCTGCAGCTCGTGGGTGAAGGCATTGAAGAGCACCAGAGCCGCGAGCGCGGCGGAGCCGATCGCGTACCCCTTGGTGACTGCCTTGGTGGTATTGCCGACCGCGTCCAGTGGATCGGTGATGTCGCGCACGTCCTGCGGCAGGTCGGCCATCTCGGCGATCCCGCCGGCGTTGTCAGTGATCGGGCCGAACGCGTCGAGCGCGACGATCAGGCCTGTCAGCGAGAGCTGTGCCATCACCGCGACAGCGATCCCGTAGATGCCGTCGCTGCCGCCTCCGGCGAGCTTCCAGGAGCCGAGGATCGCGAGCGCGATCACCAGCACCGGCAGGGCGGTCGACTGCAGCCCCTGGGCAAGCCCCTGGATGATGTTGGTCGCGTGCCCCGTCTGGGAGGCGCGCGAGATCGTCCTCACCGGCCGGAAGCGCGTGGAGGTATAGAAGTCGGTGAGCACGAAGAGCGCCGCCGTCACGCCGACCCCGATCAGGCCGCAGAGCCAGAGGTCGGTGACGCTGGTGTTGCCAAGCGCGCCCCCGCCGAGGGGGTCGTCCATCAGCCACTTGGTGATCGGATAGAAAGCGGCCGCGGAGAGCACGGCCGAGACGATCAGGCCGCGGTAGAGCGCCGCCTCGACATTGCCGGTCCGGGTGCGCACCGACAGTGCGCCGATGATCGAGGCGATGATCGCGACCGCGCCGATCGCCAGCGGGTAGATCGACACCTCGCGGGTGAAGTCGGTGAAGGTGAGCACGCCGAGGAGCATCACGGCGACCGCGGTGACTGCGTAGGTCTCGAACAGGTCGGCCGCCATCCCGGCGCAGTCCCCGACGTTGTCGCCCACGTTGTCGGCGATCACCGCCGGGTTCCGCGGGTCGTCCTCGGGGATCCCGGCCTCGATCTTGCCGACCAGGTCGGCGCCGACGTCGGCGGCCTTGGTGAAGATGCCGCCGCCCAGGCGGGCGAAGACCGAGATCAGCGAGCCGCCGAACCCGAGCCCGACGAGGGCGTCGACGGCCTCCTTGTCGCTCAGGTCGGTGAGGATCAGGAGAGCGCCGAAATAGCCCGCCACGCCGAGCAGCGCCAGGCCGACGACCAGCAGACCCGTAACGGAACCGCCCTTGAAGGCGATGTCGAGCGCCGGCGGAATGCCTCCGCGCGCCGCCTCCGCGACCCGGGCGTTCGCCCGCACCGAGAGGTTCATGCCGATGAACCCGGCCGAGCCGGAGAGGAAGCCCCCGATCACGAAGCCGATCGCGGTCTGCACGTTCTGCAGCGGGATCAGCAGGATCGCCACGACCACCCCGACGCCCGCGATGATCATGTACTGGCGGGTCAGGTAGGCGCTCGCGCCCTCCTGCACAGCCCCCGAGATCTCCTGCATCCGGTCGTTGCCGGGCGACTTGGCCAGCAGTCGCTGGGTGACCAGCAGGCCGTACACCACCGCCGCGGCCGCGCAACCAAGCGCGACAACGACTCCGTAATCGGTCCAAAAGTCAGTCAAGTGAGGCTCCGTCAGGTTCGTGTAAAGCGGCGCGGCAGTCTATCTAGCCCGACGATGGCGGCGTCCAGAGACCGGAATCGCCCTTAGGTCGCTCGGAAGGCTCCTGCTCAGGGGCACTTTCCTCTCCCGCGTGCTTCGCGTAGAGCACCTGCAGCTCCGAGATCGCCTGGCGCAGCTGCGGCTGGGCGTCGGGCTTCACCAGGTCGACGAGCGCGCGAGCGGCGTCGATCCCCACCTTCGCCTGGGCGAGGTCGCGCTCGTCGTCCTTCGCGATCCGCCTCGCGGACAGGTTGAGAATGCTGACGACGCTCTGCAGGACCACGTCCTCGACACGGACTTTCCTGATCTCCTCCTCGAGCTGCTCGCGCAGCTCCTCTTCTGTCGGTTGCGCCTCCCCCGACTGCTGCTCGTCATCTGCCACTGACCGCTCCTTCCGGTGCATAGGTCCTGCGCGTCTCCTCAACCGACCGCCGGTAGATCTCCTCGATCGGAGCGCCCTCCGCGAAGCGAGCGTAGGCGCGCTGCGCGCCGTTCCGCTCCGGCAGATCGATCTCCAGCCCCATGGTCTGCCGCGCCGGCTCGGTCCATTCCACCATCTCCTCGAGCACCTGTCTGGTGGGCACCACCCGGCGGCCCCGGAAGTCGATCATCTCGCCGTCCATCCCGTAGCGGATCGCCCGCCAGAGGTTCTCCTCGATCTCGCGCTGGCGCAGCGGCTCCGTCGCGGCGCCCTCGTCCAGGTCGATGGCGGCCTGCGCGACACAGGCTGAGATCAGGGCGGCGAGGTTCAGCGACTCGTCCCCGCGGGTCTGCGCGTCGCAGATCCGGACCTCGACGGTACCGAAGGAGTGGTGCGGGCGCACGCTCCACCAGAGCTGCGTCGCCTCCACGATCGAGCCCGTCTCCCGCAGCAGCTGGACGAAGTCCGTGTAGGTCGCCCAGTCGCCGAAGGGCTCGTGCACGCCACAGCGGGGGAAGACGCGGGTGAAGATCTCGGTCCGTACCGAGTGGAGGCCCGTGTCGCGGTGATCGAGGAACGGCGAGTTGGCCGACAGGGCCAGGAGCGCCGGGAGCATCTCGCGCATCCGGTCGGAGACCGCGACGGCCCGGTCCGGGCCCTGGATCCCGACGTGCACGTGAAGGCTCCAGGTGTTGTTGCGCTGGGCCACCCAGCGAAGGTCGCCCTCCAGGCGGCGATAGTGCTTCGTGTCGATGATGTGCTGGTCGAGGTAATTCGCCCAGGGATGGGTTCCCATTGCCCCCAGGGCGAGGCCCATCTCGTCCGCGATGCCGAACAGCCGCGCCCGCCTCGCCCGCTGCCGGTCGGCGGCCTCGGCGAAGGTCTCGCCCCGCCCCGAGCGGATCTCGATTTCGGTGTCGATCAGCTCACCCTTGACCGCGGGCGCGAGCAGCTCGTCCCGGAGGCAGGCCGCCCGCATCTCCTCGAAGCGGTGCTCGAGGTCGAGGATCGCCGGGTCGAGGATCGCGAACTCCTCCTCGATCCCGATCGTGAAGTCGGTGGAAGACTCGAAGGTCTCGCGAACCGCCTCGAGGTCCAGCCCGTCGTGCTGTGGTTCCGGATCGGTTGTCACCGGCGGGGTCTAGGTCAAATAGAAGTAGAGGGCGTAGAGCAGGTCGACGGCCGGGCTGGACGTGTGGACGGTGACGTCCGGCGGGACCTGCAGCAGCCGCTCCGAGTAGTTGAAGATGATCTTGACCCCAGACTCGACGAGGCGATCGGCGACCTCCTGGGCGGCATTGGCCGGCACGGCGAGCACGCCGACAACCACCTGCTCCCCCTCGACGACCGAATCGATGTCATCGAAGGAGCGCACCTCCAGGCCCCCGACCCGCCGGCCGATCACTGCCGGATCGACGTCGAACATCGCCACGATCCGGAAGCCGTGGTCGGCGAAGATGTCCGAGCTGGCGATCGCCTGACCCAGGTGCCCAGCGCCGAAGAGGGCGATGTTGTGCTGGCCGGCTGTGCGCAGGATCTTCCTGATCTCCCGGACCAGCGACTCGACGTTGTAGCCGACGCCCCGCTTGCCGAACTTGCCGAAGCCAGAGAGGTCGCGGCGGATCTGAGTCGAG
>DASXSZ010000084.1:0-19822 GCA_036505735.1 Solirubrobacterales bacterium | reverse complement strand
GACCTCGATCTCGAGATGCCCGTCGCCCGGTTCGGCGGTGACCAGCAGGGGTCCGGGCTCGTCGTCGTAGGCGTGCAGGACGACGTTGTTGCAGGCCTCGGTGACGACAGTCTTCAGGTCGGCGATTCTCGATCCGGAGAGACTGAGCGCCTCGCCGAGCCCGGCGACTGCCTGGCGTACCACCATGACGTTGTCGGCGGTTGCCGGAAGCGCCAGCCGGAGCTCACCGGCCGTCACGGCGACGGCATCCCCGAGTTGCCCGAGGCCGCTGAGAGGGCCTCCTCCCGGTGGGCATGCACGGGCAGCTCGGCCCGCAGGCCGGTCACCTCGAGCACCCGCTCGACGGCGTCGGCGCCGTCTGCGTGAACGACGGCGAATCCGACGTTCGCCTCGGCCGCCCGCCTGCGTCCGTCCAGGATCACGCCAAGGATCGACGAGTCGATGAAGGTCGCCGGCGACAGATCCACCACGGTGGCCGTGCTCTCCCGGAGCAGCGCATCGAGCCGGCGCCGCAGGCTCGGCGCAGTACTCAGATCATGCTCGCCGGAGATGGTCAGCACTGCCAATCCTGCATCGGTTCGCTCGAGCGCGAGCTCCCCTGTCCGCACACCGGCGAAACTACCTCGATTGGAGGTCACTCAAACCTCCTGCTAAGGACGTACAGAGGTGAGCCGAGCGGCCCGGCGCTGTTGCCAGAGCACGAAGGCGATCGCAGTGACCGTAACTGCGAACAACATGGTTGCGAGGACGTTGACCTGAACGGGGATGCCCCTCAGGTGCGCCCCGAAGACGTAGATCGGAAACGTCTCGGTCGTGCCCTTGTTGAAGTCGGAGACGATGAAGTCGTCGATCGAAAGCGCGAACGCGAGTAGCGCCGCGGCGAGGATTCCGGGGCGGAGCAGCGGCAGGGTGACGTATCTGAAGGTCTCCAGGGGTGTCGCCCCGAGGTCCGCGGCGGCGTCCTCGACGCTGCGGTCGAAGCCGATCAACCGCGAACGCACCACGACCACCACGAAGCTGATGCAGAACATGATGTGGGCGATCAGCAGGCTCGTGAACCCCAGGGGCACCGAGTAGATCAGGAACAGCGAAAGCAGTGATGCCCCCATCACGATCTCCGGCGTGGCCATCGGCAGGACGAGCAGCAGGTTCGACGCCCGTCGCCCATAGAACCGATATCGAACGAGCGCGATCGCCATCAGCGTTCCGATCGCCGTCGAGATCAGCGTCGCCAGCGCCGCAAGCCTGAAAGACGTGAAAAGAGCGGTGTTCAGGTCCGGCACCGAGAATGCGTGCTGCCAGTACTTGAGCGTGAACCCGTTGTTGATCGCGAATGACAGCCGATCCCTGTTCTGCGAGGCATCGGCGAACGAAAAGACCGCGATCACCGCGATCGGAATCAGCATGTAGGCGACCGCGAAGCCCGCGTAGATCTTGAACCCGTTTCGCCTCACCCACGACCACGCCCGGCTCGGGGCCGCTGTGATCGCTGGCCTCGCTGCCGCGGTCGCGGACTCCATCCCCTATCGCACCTCCTCCTCGCTGCCGACGAATGCCTCGGTCCCGGCGAGCCGGATATATATGAACACGACGGCCAGGACCGCCGCCATCATCAGGAATGAAAGCGCGGCGGCCTTGGGATAGTCGCTTTGCTGCAGGTAGGTCGACTGGATCTTGTTGCCGATCATCGTGTTGTTCGCGCCTCCCAGGAACGCCGCGTTGACGTAGTCGCCGGATGCGGGAATGAACGTCAGCAGGACGCCGGCGATGACCCCCGGCATCGTCAGCGGTAGCGTGACGCGGAGAAAGGCGTGCCTGGCCGAGGCGTAGAGGTCCTTGGCCGCCTCGATCAGACTGGTGTCGATCCGCTCGAGGCTCGCGTAGATCGGCAGGATCATGAAGGGGAGGAAGTTGTAGGTGAGGCCGGCGATGACGGCGCCGGAGGTGGCCAGCACCCGGCCGTCGTCGGGGATGATCTGGAGGGACTTGAGCAAGTCCACGATCGGGCTGTCGTCGGCGAGGATCGTCTCCCATGCCACCGTCCTGATCAGGTACGTGGTGAAGAACGGCGCGATGACCGCAAACAGCAGCGGGAGGCGCCAGCGCGGATTGACCTTGAGCGCGATCGTGTAGGCGAGCGGATAGGCGATCAACAGTGCGAGGATGGTCGCCGTACCGGCGTAATAGAAGGTGCGGACGATCTGCTCGCCGCGACCCGCGAGCGCATCCGAGTAGTTGGAGAATGCCCAGTTGAACGTGAACCCTTCGGGGGTGTTCGGGACACCGGAGCGCAGCGACATCTCCGCCATGAAGTACATGGGAACCACGAAGAACACGATCAGCCAGATCGTGCCGGGCGCAAGCAGCCCGTAGGGAATCAGGCGCCGGCCAAGGCCCGTCGCAGAGCGTTGCCTCTTCCGCATCGCGTCGTTCCTTCGCCGTTTATGCGAGGGCGCGCCGCCAGGCGCGCCCCGTTTGATGTCCTCTCAGCCCGAGACCACCTCCTCGAAGGCCGCCTCGACATCGGCGACGTCCTGAGGGCTGCCCGGCGGGTCCGGGTCCTCGGAGCATGGCGCGATCTCCTGCTCGGTCGGGAAGATCTTCGGATCGTTGGCGACCTTCGGGTCCTCCTTTTGGAGAATTGGCCGTACGCCATTGACCGGCGTCACGTACTGGACGTAATCGGTGATGTTGGCCGCCACCTCGGGCCGGTATGCGTAGTTCATGAAGGCCAGCGCCGCGGGTGTGTTCGGGGCTCCGACCGGAATCACCATCTGGTCGAAGAACGTGTCGCAGCCGTCCGTCGGCCTGCGCCATTCGGCGTTCTCGTTACCGATCAGGGAGCCGTCGCCGGACCAACCCAGAGCGGCGACGATGTTTCCGCTGGTCATGTCCTCCGTGTACTCGTTGCCGGTGAAGCGGCGGATCTGGCCGGAATCGCGCGCCTCGCGGAGCTTGTCGATCGCCGCGAGCCAGTCGTCCTTCGTCGCGTCGGCCACGTTGATCCCCTCGCTCTGGAGGACGAGCGGCACGGTGTCGCGCATCTCGGTCAGCATCTCGACCTTGCCCTTGTACTTCGGGTCGAACAGGTCCGAGACCGAGTCGATCTCGGGCGCCTTGGAGGTGTCGACCCAGATGCCGGTCTGGCCGCCTTGCCAGGGAATCATGAACTTGCGGTCGGGGTCGATCGTGGACTTCTCGAACTGCGGCAGGATGTTCTGGAAGACCGTCGGCAGGTCGTCGTGGTTGAGCTGCTCCAGGTAGCCGAGGTCCCACATACGCTTCGCCATCCAGTCGGTGACGACGAAGAGGCTGCGACCGCCCGAGCTGCCCTGATCAAGCTGAGGCTTCAGCTTGTTGAAGAAGACGACGTTGTCGTTGACGTCCTCCTTGTAATCCGTCTTCACCCCCGTCTCCTTGTCGAAGTTGGCGACCGACCCGTTCGCACCGGGGTCGATGTAGCCCGGCCAGTTCGAGATCAGGACCGAGCCGCTGGGCGTCCCCCCCTTGGCGACGGTCACCTCGCCGGCATTGCCGCCACCAACACTCCCGCCGCCGCCGCCGCAAGCCGCGAGTCCGAGAATCAGCGCCAGTGCCGCGGTCGCCGCGGCGATGGTCGCCATCCCACTCTTGCTCTTCACGATTCGTCTCCTTCTCTTTCGATCAAGCTGTTTCCGCTTCCGTTGCGTCCCAGACTTCCTCGCTCATCCGGCCGTTGGGGGAGGTCGTCACCAGGTGCATGTGCTCAGGCGCCCAGGAAAGCTTCACGTTCGCACCGCCTCCTGGGAGGCTCTGCCGCTCCGCCTCGTCGGTGTTCTGGACGAGCACGGTCATGCGCACATCCCCCGGCAGCCGCACGATCAACTGCGTCGAGGTCCCCAGGTAGATCGAGCTCTCGACCAGCCCCTCGACGCTGGGCTCGCCCCGGCCACCCGAGCCGATCGCGAGCTTCTCGGGACGGACCACCGCGTGGCAGCGCTCGCCGGGGCGGAAGCCGTCCACATCGGTGCTCACCTGCACCCCGCTGTCGAGCTCGACCTCGCCCTCCGCTCCGCCCTTGCGGACGGTGCCGGGCATCAGGTTCGAGACGCCGATGAAGCCCGCGACGAAGGTTGTGGTGGGCCGGTCGTAGACATCCTCGGGATCGCCGATCTGCTCGATGCGACCCTGGTTCATGACCGCGATCCGATCGGACATCGTCAGCGCCTCCTCCTGGTCGTGCGTGACGTAGACGAACGTGATCCCGACCTCACGCTGGATCTTCTTGAGCTCCACCTGCAGGCCCTTGCGGAGCTTGAGGTCGAGCGCGCCGAGGGGCTCGTCGAGCAGCAGCACCCGCGGCAGGTTGACCAGCGCGCGGGCGAGCGCGACCCGCTGCTGCATTCCGCCGGAGAGCTGCGCCGGACGGCGGCTCGCCTCCCCCGCCAGCCCGACTCGCTCGAGCTCCTCCCGGACCCGTCGGTCTATCTCCTTCTTCTCGATGCCCTTTCGCCGCAGACCGAATGCGACGTTCTCCTTGACGCTCAGGTGGGGGAAGAGGGCATAGCTCTGGAAGACGGTGTTGGTGGGTCGCTTGTGCGGGGGGATCCCCAGCATGTCGGCGTCGTCGATCGTCAGCCGCCCGTCGGTGACCTCCTCGAAGCCGGCGATCATCCGCAGGGTCGTCGTCTTGCCACAGCCGCTCGGGCCGAGCATGGTGAAGAACTCGCCCTCTTCGATCTCGAGGTCGATGGCGTCAACCGCAGTCAGGTCGCCGAAGCGCTTGGTGACCGAGCTGAGGACGACACACTTGCCGCCCTTCCTTCCGGGAGCAGCTGCGTTGGGGGCGCTCTCCAAATTGTCTCCTTCCCGGCCGAGATTGGCCACCGCGGATGCCCGAGCCTAGGAAGCGCGACGATTCGTCGCAAGGGGCGAAAGCCCTAAAAGGAAGGTTCGTTGTTGTCCACGTTGTACAACACAGCGAAACGTGATTTCACACAATTCCGCTTGTACGCCTGTACGCCTGGGGGTAGCGTTGTACGAGGAGGCTAGAGAGGAGGACACGAATGGCAGCACCGACCAGCGCACCCGGACAGGCCAAGGCGGAGGCAAGTGCGCTCCAGGAAGAGGCGCAGCGCCACCTCTGGATGCACTTCACGCGGATGGGCTCCTTCGGCCCCGATCACGAGGTGCCGATCATCGTCCGGGGCGAAGGCTGCTATGTCTGGGACGACCACGGCAACCGCTATCTCGACGGCCTCTCGGCGCTCTTCTGCGTCAACTCGGGACATGGGCGGACGGAGCTCGGCGACGCGATGGCGGCGCAGGTCCGTGAGCTCGACTTCATCACCGTCTGGAGCTACGCCCATCCGCGCGCGATCGAGCTGGCGACGAGGATCGCCTCACTCGCGCCGGGCGACCTGAACCGGGTCTTCTTCACCAACAGCGGGTCCGAGGCGGTCGAGTCCGCGATCAAGCTCTCGCGCAGCTATCACCGGACCCGGGGGAACGGCCAGAAGCTGAAGCTCGTCGCGCGGGAGATCGCCTACCACGGCACCACGCTCGGGGCCCTGAGCGCCACCGGCATCCCCGCCCTGCGCGCCAACTTCGAGCCGCTCACCCCCGGCGGCGTCCACGTCCCCAACACCAACAGCTACCGCTGGCCCCCGGATCGCGACCCCCTCTGGGCGGCCGACCAGATCGAGGAGCGAATCCTCTTCGAGGGCCCCGAGACGGTCGCCGCCGTGATCCTCGAGCCGCTGCAGAACGCCGGCGGCTGCATCCCGCCGCAGGAGGGCTACTTCCAGAGGGTCCGGGAGATCTGCGACCGCTACGACGTCCTGTTGATCTCCGACGAGGTGATCTGCGCCTGGGGCAGGCTCGGCCACTACTTCGGCTGCGAGCGCTACGGCTACCAGCCGGACATCATCACGGTCGCAAAGGCGCTCACGTCCGCCTACGTCCCGATGGGCGGGATGATCGCCTCCGATCGTGTCTTCGAGCCGTACGCCGAGGGCACCGCGATGTTCTCCCACGGATCGACCTTCGCCGGACATCCGGTGGCGGCCGCGACGGCGATGGCCAACCTGGACATCTTCGAGCGCGAGGACCTCTGCGGACACGTGCGGGAGAAGGAGGGCGAGTTCAGGGCGGCCCTCGAGTCGCTCTACGACATCCCGATCGTCGGAGACGTGCGGGGCGACGGCTACTTCATGGCGATAGAGCTCGTCAAGGACAAGGAGACCAAGGAGTCGTTCGACGACGAGGAGTCCGAGGCGCTGCTTCGTGGCTACCTCTCCGGCGAGCTCTACAGACGCGGCTTGATCTGCCGCACGGACGACCGCGGTGACCCGGTCGTACAGTTCTCGCCGCCCCTGATCGCCGATACCGAGCAGTTCGAGGAGATCGTGGACGTGCTGCGTCCGGTCCTCGAGGAAGCGTCACGCCGCGTAGGAGACTGATGCTCACCGTCGAGAGCCTCACCTCCGAGCTTGGCCTCAAGGTCGCGGCAGGGGGGAACGGCGCAGCCGAGCGGGAGATCCGCTGGGTCCACATCACGGAGCTCCTCGACCCCACACCCTGGCTCTCGGGCGGCGAGCTCCTGCTCACCACCGGCATCCGGCTGGGCACGGCGGATGCGCAGAGGAAGTTCATCCGGCTGCTGATTCAGGCCGGCGTCGCGGGCCTCGGCTTCGGCACCGGGTTCGACCACGCCAAGCTCCCGAAGGCGCTCCTCGCCGAGGCGGAGAGCAACGAGTTCCCGGTCTTCGAGGTCCCGTACGAGACGCCCTTCATCGCGATCACCGAGGCGTCCTTCAGCCGGCTGGTCAACGAGCAGTACGACGTGCTCTCGCGCGGCATCGCGGTCAATGAGCGGCTCGAGCGGCTGGTCCTGCAGGGAGGCGGCCTGGACGAGATCGCCCGGGAGATCGCTGCCGCGATCGGCGGGAGCTCCGTGGTCCTGGACTCCCGGGGGGAGGTCCTTGCGGGCGGCGGGCGCAAGCTCCCCGACTATCTGCTCGAAGCGATCCGCGCCGAGGTGCAGCCGCGCGGCACGGCCGCGGCGCCCTTCGTGCCCAACCAACCGGACCTCCGGGGGAGGGCGCTGGCGCACCCCGTCTCCCCGCGGGCCGGCGCCGCCGAGGCCTGGCTGGTCGTCGTCCGCCGCTCGGGTGAGCTCGGAGACTTCGAGCGGCTCTGCGTGCAGCAGGCCGCGATCGTCGTCGCCCTGGAGCTGATGCGCGAGCGCGTCGCCCGAGAGACCGAGCGGCGGCTCTCGGGCGAGGTGCTGGCCGCCACCCTGTCCGGCCGCCTGGCGCCGGACGACATCCGCGACCGGCTCGCCCCCTTCGGGATCGGCGAGCGCGCGGTCGTCCTGGCGTTCGAGCTGGGAGACGCAGCGGCCGCCGAGCCGACCCTCGCCGAGCATCTGGCGAGCCACAACCGCCCGGCGCTGGTCGCCCCCCACGCCGCCGGCCGGCGCGAGCTGCTCTGCGCCGTGGTAGACGGCGCCAAGGGCGATCCGGTGGAGCTCGCCAGCGAGGCCCGAGTGGCGCTCGAGAACGTGCACGGGCCGACCCGCGCCGCCACCAGCCGCTCGCTGCCGACGGAGCGGGTCCGCCACTCCTTCCACGAGGCGCGCTGCGCCCTCGAAGCGACCGGCTTCGCCAATGGCGCCGCTCCCGACGTCGCCTCTCACCGCGATCTCGGCGCCTTCACCCTGCTCCTCTCGGTTCAGGACGCCGAGGCGCTGCGGCTCTATTGCGACAGCGTGCTGGGGCCGATCGAAGACTCGGACGAGCGCTACGCGGGCGAGCTGCTCCGCTCGCTCGAGGCCTACATCGACCGCAACGGGCACTGGGAGCGCGCCGCGAGCGACTGCTACTGCCACCGGCACACCCTGCGCTACCGCATCAAGCGCATCGAGGAGCTCACCGGGCGGGACCTGAGCCGGGCGAACGACCGCGTCGAGCTCTGGCTCGCCCTCCGCGCCAGGGAGCTGATCGCATGAGGGTCGCCATACTGGGCGCCGGGGGCACGATCGC
Organism: Solirubrobacterales bacterium; assembly: GCA_036505735.1. Lineage (GTDB taxonomy): Bacteria > Actinomycetota > Thermoleophilia > Solirubrobacterales > 70-9 > DASUPK01. The sequence continues at coordinate 11,798 of DASXSZ010000084.1, read as the reverse complement.
GCCGGCGATCGTCCGCGACCTGGCGGAGTCCGAAGAGGTGACTGCGCTGCGGCTCCTCGACATCGACCTGCGGCGGGCAGAGGCGGTGGCGATCGAGCACGGTGGGGGCAAGGCCCAGGCGCGGCGGGCCGACGCCACCGCCGACCTGGCCGAGCACCTGGCGGGGATGGAGGTGCTGGTCAACTCGGCCGCCTACCGGATCAACCTGGCCGCGATGCGCGCCTGTCTCGAGGCCGGGTGTCATTACATGGACCTCGGCGGCCTCTACCACGTCACCGCGGAGCAGCTGAAGCTCTCGCGCGAGTTCGAGCAGCGCGGCCGTCTCGCGCTGCTGGGAATCGGGTCGGCGCCAGGCAAGACCAACCTGCTCGCCGCCCGGGCCGTTCGCGAGCTTCCCGGCAAGCCCGTCTCGATCTCGATCCTCGCCGCGGGGCGCGACCTCGACCCGCCCAGGGGCGTGAGCTTTCCCTACGCGCTGAGGACCTTGCTCGACGAGATCACGATGGCGCCGATGGCGCTGCTCAACGGCAGGCCGCAGGAGATGCAGCCGCTGCAGGACGGCCCGCGCGCCGACTTCGGCGAGCCCATCGGCGAGGCGGAGACGATCTTCACCCTCCACTCGGAGGTACTCACCTTCGGCGACAGCTTCGATGTGCCGAACGTGACCTTCGCGCTCTCGCTGTCGCCGCAGGTGCTCGAGAGCCTCAAGGACTTGGAGGGGGCGAGCGAGGAGCGGATTGCCGAAGTGGCCCGCTCCGCATCGCCCCCTTCAGCCAGCACCGTCTCGGTCCACATCGTGGAGGCTGCCGGGCAGGACAGGGTGGTACGGGCCCGGAGCGTCACGCCGCCCAACGTGGCATGGGGGCTGGGAGGGGGAATCGTCTCGACCGCATCGCCGGCCGCCGCCGCGGTCAGGCTGCTGGCCCGAGGCGGGATCCAGCGACGGGGGGCGCTTCCGCCGGAGAGCTGCATCGATCCCGACGAGATGTTCGCCGAGCTCGAGAGCCGCGGCGTCCAGTTCGACGTGACCAGCTCTCCGGCGGAGCAGGCGGAGGCCCTGCCGAGCAAGGTAGCCAGATGAAAGTCGGCATCCCCACTGAGATCAAGGAGGACGAGTACCGCGTCGCACTGACGCCGGCCGGGGCGCGCGAGCTCCGCGAGCACGGTCATGAGGTGCTGATCCAGGCGGGGGCCGGGGAGGGCAGCGCGATCGCGGACGACGCCTATGCGGCCCAGGGTGCCCGGATCCTGCCGGACGCAGCGTCCGTCTTCGAGCAGGCCGAGATGATCCTGGGGGTGAAGGAGCCCCAGCCGGAGGAGGTCGAGATGCTCCGGCCCGAGCACACGCTCTTCACCTACCTGCACCTCGCCCCGGCGCCCGAGCTGACCAGGGGGCTCCAGGGGAGCGGCGCGACCTGTGTGGCGTACGAGACCGTGGAGGACTCGCAGGGCCGCCTGCCCCTGCTCGCCCCGATGAGCGAGGTCGCGGGCAAGATCGCGACCCAGGCCGGCGCCTTCTTCCTCGAGAAGCCCCTCGGCGGCCGCGGGATCCTGCTGGGCGGCGTGCCCGGCGTCGCCGCTGCGACCGTGATGGTGATCGGCGGCGGCGCGGTCGGGATGAACGCCGCCTTCATCGCGATTGGGATGGAGGCCGACGTGTTCGTCTACGACGTCTCGATCGACAAGCTCCGCGAGCTCGACGTCGCCTTCGGCGGCCGTGCCTCGACCGTCTACTCATCGACCCTGGCGATCGAGGAGATGCTTCCCCGGGCCGACCTGGTGATCGGGGCCGTCCTGGTCCACGGCGCCAAGGCCCCGTACGTCGTCCGCCGCGAGCAGCTCAAGCTGATGAAGCGCAATGCCGTCCTTGTCGACGTCGCGATCGATCAGGGTGGCTGCTTCGAGACCTCGCATCCCACCACTCATCGCGACCCGGTCTTCGAGGTCGACGGGATCACGCACTACTGCGTGGCGAACATGCCGGGCGCTGTGCCGATCACCTCGACCTACGCGCTCACCAACGCCACGCTTCCCTACGTCCTGGCCCTGGCGGACTACGGCGTCGCGGAGGCGGCCCGGCGCGACCCCGGGCTCAGACTCGGGATCAACGTCGCCGGCGCTACTGTCACCCACCCGGCCGTCGCCGAAGCCGTCGGCGTGGAGCACACGCCGGTCGAGGACGTGCTCGGCAGCAAGCAGAAAGTCTGAAAAAGGAGGAGTTATGGCCACCGCAACCGCGGAGAAGAAGAAGGGCAAGAAGACCGACGTCCTCGAGCTCCGGAACATGATCGGGGGCGAGTTCGTCGCGCCCGCCGAGGGCAAGACCGAGGACATCGTCAACCCCGCGAACGGCGACGTGATCGCCCACGCCCCGCTCTCGGGCGCTGAGGACGTCGACCGGGCGGTGAAGGCGGCGCGAAAGGCCTTCGAGACCTGGTCCGTCACGACCCCGGCCCAGCGCCAGGAGCTGCTCCTGAAGCTCGCGGACGGCTTCCAGGAGCGGGCCGAGGAGATCACCGACTGGGAGACCAAGGACGCGGGCAAGCCCCGGCAGGCGATGTTCGACGAGGAGATCCCGCCGATGGTGGATCAGCTCCGCTTCTTCGCGGGTGCCGCGCGGACGATGGAGGGCAGGGCGGCCGGCGAGTACATGGAGGGCTACACGTCGATGATCCGCCGCGAGCCGGTCGGCGTGGTCGGCCAGATCACCCCCTGGAATTACCCCCTGATGATGGCGGTCTGGAAGATCGGTCCCGCGCTCGCCACCGGCAACACACTCGTGCTGAAGCCGGCCGAGACCACCCCGGTTACCACGCTGAAGATCCTGGCGGAGCTCTGCGCCGAGATCTTCCCCGAGGGCGTCTGCAACTTCGTCGCCGGCCACGGGGAGCCCGCGGGCTCAAGCATGGTCACGCATCCCGAGGTCGACATGGTCTCGCTGACCGGGTCGCCGGAGACAGGCAAGTGGATCGCCAAGCACGCCGCCGACACCCTGAAGAAGGTGCACCTCGAGCTGGGCGGTAAGGCTCCGGTGATCGTGTTCGACGACGTGGACATGGAGACCGCAATGGAGACGATCGCGGGGACCGGGTACTTCAACGCCGGTCAGGACTGCACGGCCGCGACGCGGGTGCTGGCCTCGAAGGGCGTCTACGACGACGTCGTCTCGGGGCTGGCCGAGCAGGCCAAGGACTACAAGACGGGCGACACCTTCGATCCCGACACCGTCCTGGGCCCGCTCAACTCGGAGCGCCAGCGCGAACGCGTCGAGGGGTACCTGAAGAAGGCCGACGGCGCCGAGATCGTGACCGGCGGAAAGCGTCCCGACCTGCCCGGCTACTTCCTCGAGGCGACCGTCGTCTCTGGACCCGATCAGCAGAGCGAGATGATCCAGCAGGAGATCTTCGGTCCGGTGATCACGGTCCAGCAGTTCGACGACGAGGAGAAGGCGATCCAGTGGGCGAACGGCACCAAGTACGGGCTCGCCTCCTCGGTCTGGACCCGCGACATCGGACGAGCGCTGCGCGTCTCGAAGGCGCTGCGCTTCGGCTGCGTGTGGATCAACGACCACATCCCGCTGGTCGCGGAGATGCCGCACGGCGGCTACAGGCAGTCCGGGTACGGCAAGGACCTGTCGGTCTACGCGCTAGAGGACTACACCAACATCAAGCACGTCATGGCCAACATCGGCTGAGGGCTCACCCCGCTTGGCGCTCAGCGAGCGCGGAGGCAGTAGCCGTACGCGGTGAGCTCCGGTGCGGCGCCGAAGTAGCCGAATGCGTTCGCGGTCGTGGTGCCGTCGTCGTTGAGCGAGCTGCCCGCGTAGAAGGCGTTCCGGGAGTCTCCGAGGCTGAAGCCGGTGCTGGTCAGCGTCAGATCCTCCGGGCAGCTCGGCGTCGTCGCCGCCGCGTTCGCCCCCGCCGCCACCGGAGCCGGTGAGGAGAGCACCTCGGTGAGGATCGGGCCGGCGTGCTTGACGCAATAGGCGATCGCGGTCAGCTCACCACCGCCGGTGAACTCGCTCCCGGTGAAGGCGCTGCCGGTGACCCGCCAGGCGCTCGGGCCGTCGGCCCGGGACTCGGTGACGTAGTTGCCGCCATCGCTGGCGAAGTTCGTCCGCTGGAAGCCGCCGGTGATCAGATACTGGCCCTTGGGGCACCGGGCGGTGGCGGACTTCGTCTCGCCCGGCTTGATGAAGACCGTCTTGTGGGGGGACGGGTTCTGGGGGATCAGGCCGCGGGCGCAGACCGCCTGAATCGTCACGTTGCGCAGCGTCGTCGAGCTGTGCTCGGCGTCGTAGAGGACCGCGCTGACGTGGAACCCGCGCTGCGCGCCGAGCCGCTCGTAGGAGTGCGGGTAGACCCCTTCACCGTCGGGGCTCGGCGGCACGTTGACCGACATGCCGCCGCCGATCGGGTAGGTCTTGCCCGGGCAGAGGACCTCGTGCCTGGTCAGCTGATCGGGCGCCGACATCTTGAAGGTCTTGGAGATGACCCTGACGCCCCTGGGCGGCCCGGGCTTCCCGGGAATGATCCTCGGGCCGCCCTGCCCCTGCAAACGGATGGTCCCCTGCGCCGAGTTGAGCACGTACAGGCCGGAGGAAGCGCGCAACGCCATCATCACCTTGTTGCAGCTCGTTCCGCGCTTCAGTACGAAGACGACGTTGAAGCGGTGGACCGAGTTCGGGCCGCTCGCCACGCCTACCCGCAGGCCCCGCTTGGTCTTGGCAATCTTCTTGGCCAGCCGCGGCGCGGGCGGATAGCAGCCGTCCTTGCTGACCGAGCGCACATACAGCGCGATCTTGAAGGCGTTCTCCAGCTTCTTGGTCGCGGAGTTGTGCCCGGCCCCGCCGCGGGCAAGCGCCGACGGCGAGCAGGCGAGGGCGATCGCCAGGACGACGACCGCCGAGACGAGTCGAAGCGGCATCCTCCACACGGTCACGATTTAACACGCCGCCGGACGAGAAAGAGCGCTGCAACGAGGATCGCCGCTCCCCCGAGTGCGAATGGCCACCAGGGCCTCCCTCCGCCCGACGACTCCGACGGTTTGCTGGCCGGCTCCGGCGGACCGCCGGGCAGGACCTGGGCGAGGAAGTTCGCGTAGGCGTGCGCACCGGTGAAGTTCGGATGGAAGAGATCGGGCAGGAACCAGGCGCCCGGGGCGGGTTCCACCTTGTGGTGGGGCAGGGAGTACTTCACCCAGTCGACCAGCTCGATCCGGTCGGGATGCTCCCGCGCGGCGTTGACGATCACGTCCGTGTCGGGAGCCGGAGGGTGGCCGGTGTCGGCGTCATAGGCGGTGACCAGGACGAGCGTTCCCTTCGGACCGATCACCTTGAGCGCGAACTTGATCAGGTCGTCGTTGACGCCGCCGTTGCCGTAGGCGTTGATCAGGATCAGCCTGGGCAGCTTGCCGCGATTGCGCAGGTCGCGGGCGACCCAGACGCTCTGCTTGAAGCCGCGACAGCCCTTGGCGTTGACGTCGAAGCCGACCCGGGTCAGGTCGGGGATCGGCAGCAACATGGTGGAGTCGCCGATTGCGATCGGCGGCGGGCCGTTCCCGCTCCCGAACGGATTCCGCTGCGCTGGTGCCGTGTGGACGTGCCCGCAGCCGAAGGCCGGCTCCCCCGCCGCGAGGGCGGCGCTCGCCTGCCAGAGCGAAAGAATGGCGAGCGCCAGCCCCACCAACCCCGCCTTTGAGGGCTCCCGCACTAGAAGTTCTGCGTGTACGAGCTCTTGATCTCGGCGTCGCCCTGGCGGCAGTCGGCCGTGGCGTTGTACTGGACGCCGGGAACCGATTGCCGGCCGCCCTCCGTGCAGGTGAACCCGAGAACCGCGGAGTTGCAGTTCCCGCCGGCGCCGCCGTTCGCCTCCCGGCAGTGGTGATAGGCGACGACCACCTTTTCCGCCTGGCCGCAGCTCACCCCGGCCACGTCGATCGAGGTGACGTAGGAGGCACCGAGGTCCTGCTGCTTTCCGCTGATGTCGCACGGGCTCAGGGCGGCGGTGCTGGTGCTGCCGGACGAACCGCCTCCGCCGCAGCCGGCCGCCGCGACCGCGCAGAGGGCGAGCCCGAGCGCGGCGCGGAGGAGGTTGGCGAGATTCACGACGGCGGCAGTCTATTTGCGTTTGCGGCGCTGTCCGCCGCGGTAGGATCGCCGCGATCCGACGATCGAGCGCCACAGCAGCGATCGCCGTGGCCGGCCTGATGGTCGGCCTTCGCGCAGGGCGGGGATGCCTCCCCGATCGCTCATCGCGCGAGTTTCTCGCCGTGCGACATCAGCGGAAAGCAGCGGGACCTCGGTGCCTCCTACGTGACCTCGCTCAAGGTCCAGGGCGTCAGCTGCGCGAAGGGCGAGAAGGTGATCAGTGCCTATCACCGCTGCCGTCACCAGAGCGGCGGGCCCGCGGGCAACTGCTCCAACACCGTGCTCGGCTTCTCGTGCAAGGACGGCAAGCGCAGCGGCGTGCCGAACGTGCAGTACAACGCCACGGCGAAGTGCCACAAGGTGTCGAACTCCGCCAAGCGGATCAAGAGCAGCTACACGCAGAACACCTAGCTCAGCGGTTCAGGCGCGGCGCGTCTTCGAGCCGAGCGCCGGAGCGCCACGGTCCACGGTGCTCAGGCGCGCGAAGGTCGCGCGGATCGCGTCCGTCAGGCCCAGGCGAAGCCGGGACGTGCTCGCCCGCCTCGCGCGACGTTCCGACGCGCGCGCCCTGCCGGCCAGGCGATGGAGCTCGGCTCGCGCAAGCAGCTCAGCTGAATGGATCTGCACATGGCGGTGGTTCAGGTTGGGATCCATCTTTATCTCCCCTCGGTTGCCCTGCTTGGGACCCTAGGAGGAGCGATCCTCGAAGACCGTGAGCTTCGGCACAAAGGCCGCCATGTGTGCTCGGACCCACAGTCGGGCGGATCAGTAGTCGAAATCGCGGTCGACGGCCTGGAGCACGAGGTCGGCGGCCACCGACGAGCCCGCCTCGTTGAGATGGATCCCGTCGGACTCCCGGACGATCGTCTGCCTGCCGTCGATGTCGATCGAGTCGCGGTAGGAGTCGCCCGGCGTGAAGGTGGGGACGAGGTCGATCACCCGCACGGCCGCGCCACGCATCGCCGCCGCCTTGCGAATCGCCTCGTTGACGGCGTCGGCAATCGGCTTGCGGGCGGGGTCGCGCTGGGTCGGGACCGTGAGCCAGTAGACCCGCTCGGCTCCGGCGCGCAGATAGTTGTCCAGCATCTGGCCCACCCGGGATTGGAAGATCGATTCCCAGGCGGGCCCGCAGCAGCTCACCTGCTCGCCGCTCGGACCGGGCATCGGGTAGCCCTCGTTGGCCCCGATGAAGAGGACCACGGCTTCCGGGTCGTCCTGCGATGCCTGGCTGCTCGAGAGCTGACCCCAGTCCACCAGGCCGGTGTTGGAGATCCCCGTGGCCAGGTGGGGGTCGCGCGTGACCTGGACGCCCGCTCCCTGGTCGGCGAGCTTCCGGGCGATCTCGATGTCGAGCGGGGTCGACAGCGAGTCGCCGGTGACCAGCAGCCGGTCCAGCGGCTGCGGGGTGCTGGGCACGCCCGCGGGGAGGCGGGAAGCACGCCCGGGGCTCGCCCCGCCCGCCTCAAACCCCGTACCGGTGAGCTCCGGGTTCGGCGAGAGCCAGGAGGTGAGGTCGCGCCTGGTGTGGGCAAAGGGAAGCTGGTCCGCGATCCAGCCGGCCGGGCTCCCGATCGCCTTGACGATGTCGCGGCCCAGCCCGGGCTTGAGCTCGTCGGCCGCGGCGCGGATCGAGCCGCCGGCGAAGATCAGCAGCAGGATCGTGGTCAGTCCCACCGCCTTGACCGCGTCCCACCCGCTGAAGCGCCGCAACCCCCAGCGGTCGAAGCGCCCCATCAGGCTGTCATCGCCGTGCGGCTGGCCCTCGCGGCCGGGTCGGGCTTCCGCCTCCATCTCCGCGATCGACTCGAAATCCTCCGGCAGCAAGCGCTCCAGACCCCGGTGTTGGCGCGGCTCGGTCATCAAAAACGGAAGTAGATGAACGGGGGCACGCCCTGGCTGGGCACCGTCGCCCCGACGACCAGCACGACGAGTGCGAGGGCGGCGCCGAGCAGGAGCGGCTGCAGCCGGCCGATCCGGAGCTCGATCCCCTCCATCGGGCGCTCGGGCAGGAGCTGCAGCCCGACGACGAGGACGATGGCCCCGACCACCGGGACGGAGTAGAGGGTCGCCGGTCCCGAGCGGACCAGCGCGGACATGTAATCGCCGAACAGGCTCAGATCGGTCGAGCGGAAGAGGATCCAGCCCAGCACGATCAGGTTGAAGGTGGCGAACCAGCGCAGCGAGCCGGGGAAGATCCGCCCCAGCCTTCCCTTCAGGGCGTGCTCGGCCGACAGGCCGGTGCCCTGGTAGGCGCCCCAGGCGACGAAGTTCCAGGCCGCACCGTGCCAGAGCCCACCCAGGGTCATGGTCAGCATCAGGTTCATGTAGGTGCGGACCCGGCCCTTGCGATTGCCGCCGAGGGGGATGTAGAGGTAATCGCGCAGGAAGCGCGAGAGTGTCATGTGCCAGCGGCGCCAGAAGTCGCGAAAGCCGGTGGCCCGGTAGGGGCTGTTGAAGTTCTGCGGGAAGACGAATCCCAGGAGCAGCGCCAGGCCGATGGCCATGTCCGTGTAGCCCGAGAAGTCGCAGAAGATCTGGGCGGCGTAGCCGTACGCGGCGAGGATCGCGTCCGGCGAGCTGTAGGCCTGCGGGACGGCGAACACGGGGTCCACGACCGTCCGCGCGAGGTAATCGGCGATCATCACCTTCTTGATCAACCCCATCGCGATCAGCGTCAGGCCCGCCCCGACCGCGACGCGATCGGGGTCCCGCGGCTCGCGGAGCTGCGGCAGGAACTCGCTGGCCCGCACGATCGGGCCGGCGACCAGGTGGGGGAAGAAGCTCAGGTAGATCGCGGCGTCGAGCAGGTTCGCCGGCTCGGTCTGGCGGCGCTTTACGTCGACCACATAGGTGACCGCCTGGAAGCTGAAGAAGCTGACGCCGACCGGCAGCGCGATCGTCACCAGCGGCAGCGGCATCCCAAGTCCGATGGAGTCGAGGACGTCGGAGACGTCGGTGACGAAGAAGCCGTAGTACTTGAAGACGGCCAGGACGCCGAGGTCGAAGACCACGCCGGCGGCCGTGAACAGCTTGCGGAGCCGCTCGTCCTCCGTGCGGTGGATGGCCACGACCGCTGACTGGCTGACCAGGGTGATCGCGGCGAGCAGGAAGCAGAAGCGTGGGTCCGCCGCGGCGTAGAAGACGTAGCTCGCCACGACGATGAACGGCTTCCACAGCTGCCGCCTGGGCATCAGCGCCCAGGAGATGGCGAGGACGATCGGAAAGAAGATCGCGAATTCGACTGTGGGAAAGAGCACCTGGTACCTAGTGGGTCCCGCCGCCTAGGGCCGGGCGATGCTAAAGAATCCCGGCGGATGAACGGAGGCGCCGCCCAGGCACGGATCGCCGCCGCCATCGCGCTCGTGATGGCCATTCCGCTTCTCTTGACGCCCGCGGCCCAGGCGGGCTGCGGCGGGGTCGAGAAGGCCAGCCCGAAACACAAGGTCGCGCCTCGCCCACCGCTGGCGATCGGCGACTCCTCGATGTTGCTCGCCCTGCCGGGCCTCGCCCGGGTCGGTTACAAGGTCAACGCCCGCGGCTGCCGCCAGTTCTCAGAGGGCCTCAGCGTGCTGCGGGACGCCCGCCACCATCACCGGCTCCCCCATCTGGCTGTGCTGGCGCTCGGCGCCGATGCGTCGATCTCAGCGGGTCAGATCGGCCAGGCGAGGAAGATCATGGGGCCGAAGCGAAAGCTGGGCCTCGTGACGCCCCGAGAGCTTGGGGGCGGTGAGTCGAACGACGCCACCGTGATTCGCAACGCCGGCCAGAGGGACCCGGAGCACATCAAGGTCCTCGATTGGGTCCACTACAGCGCTGGTCACAGCAACTGGTTCCAGCCAGACGGGCTGCACCTCACGTTCACGGGGGCTAAGGCGTTCGCCCGGTTGCTCAAGAAGCTGATCCCGCTCGCGCGGTAGATGCGAGGGCGCGCCGCCAGGCGCGACCCGTTGATGGCGAAGCCGAGTCACGGGAAGCGGCCGTTCCGCGCCAGCGGCAGCGCGCGTGAGAGAAACTGCGCGTAGGCGGCGGCGCCGGTGTAGTTCGGGTGATAGAGGTCGGGCAGGAACCACGCCCCGGCCTTCGGCTCGGCGGCGTGATGGGAGCGGCTGTGATGGACCCAGTCCAGGAGCTCGACCCGGTGCGGGTACTGCCTCCGCGCCTTGAAGAGGACGTCGGTGTCCGGGGCGGGGGGATGGCCAGTGTCGGCGTTGTACTCCGTCACCAGGACCAGGACCCTCGAGCGGCCCAGCGCGTCGAGCGCCTTGGAGATCAGATCCGGGTTCACGCCTCCATTGCTGTAGGCGGCGATCAGGACGAGGTGGGGGAGCCGGTGCTTGCGGCGCAGCTTCCTGGCGAGCTCGACCGATTCCTTGAAGCCGCGGCAGCCCCTCGCGTTCACCGAGAAGCCGGCCTGATCGAGGTTCGGGATCGGCAGGATCATCGTCGAGTCGCCGATCGCCAGCGGCGGCAGGCCGTGCCGGTTCGGGTTGACCTCGGCGTCCCCGCGGTGCACGCGCTTGCAGCCGTACTCTGGTTCCCCGGCGCCCTGAGCCGCCACGGCGCAGGCCAGCGAAACGCAGAGTCCAAGCATCGCGACGGCTCCCCGGCAAACGCCGACCATGTCCGCAGTCTATTTAGGGAATCGCCGTGCTCTCGGCGATCGCGCCGGCGCCGCCGGCTCGTGCGCTGACCCCCTCCTCACGCGTCAGCCGGTGCGCGAGGTAGACCGGGATGATCGAGATCAAGACGACGAGCACGGCGACCACGTTGACGATCGGCAGGTTGTGGGGGCGGAAGAGGTTGGTGAAAATCCAGATCGGGAGAGTCTCCTCGCCGGCGCCGATCGTGAAGTTCGTCACGATGATCTCGTCGAACGAGAGGGCGAAGGCGAGCAGGCCACCCGCCACCAGCGCCGTCTGGATGCTCGGCAGGGTGACGTGCCGCAACGTCTGCCAAGTGTGGGCCCCGAGGTCGGCAGAGGCCTCCTCCAGATTGCCGGATACCCGTCGCAGCCGAGCGATCACGTTGTTGTAGACGACCACGATGCAGAAGGTGGCGTGCCCTGCGATCACCGTCAACAGGCTGAGGTCCACTCCAAGCACCTGCGTGAACGTGTTGCTGAGTGCAACTCCGGTGACCACACCCGGCAGTGCGATCGGCAGTATCACCAGGAACGAGATCGTCTCGCGGCCGAAGAACCGGAAGCGCGCCACCGCGAAGGAGGCGAGACTGCCGAGCAGCAGCGCGATGCCGGTCGCGACGGCGCCGACCTTGAGTGAGGTGACCAGGGCGTCTCGCGCGCCCGAGTTGTCGATCGCCTGGCCGAACCACTCCGTCGTCAGGTGGGGCGGCGGCCACTGCAGCGAGTTGCCGCCGTTGAACGCGTAGATCGCGATCACGAACAGCGGGATGTAGATGAAGGCCAGCGTGATGAACACGCCGCCCCGCAGAAGGTTCCTTGTCGCCCTCGAGAGCCTCACAGGTGCTCGAACGCTCCCAGGCGTCGCGCGATCACCAGGTAGGCGATCATGACCACGATCGGGACGACCGCGAACGCAGATGCCAGCGGCAGGTTGTTGGTGTGCTGCGAGTAAACGACGTTGCCGATGAACTGGGTGTCGGGTGAGACAAGGCTCGGCGTGATGTAGTC
>DASXSZ010000083.1:0-3381 GCA_036505735.1 Solirubrobacterales bacterium | reverse complement strand
GGGTGCTCACCACCTTCCCGCCCTCCCTGTCGCGCAAGGCCGCCCGCTCGCTCGAGCGCCTCGGGGTCACCCCGCTGCTGCAGCGGACGGTGGTGGGAATCGACGAGGAGTCCGTCACCGTCGAGGCGGCCGATCACAGCCAGGAGCGCATCCCGACCCGCACCGCGATCTGGGCCGCCGGGGTCACGGCCTCATCGCTCGCGGGTCGGCTCGGCGAGGCGACGGGGGCAGAGCTGGACCGGGCCGCACGGGTAACGGTCGAATCCGACCTCACGCTTCCCGGTCACCCGGAGGTTTTCGCGCTGGGCGACATGGTCCGGGTGCGTGGCGAGGACGGGGAGGTGCAGCAGCTCCCCGGAGTCGCGCCCGTGGCGATGCAGCAGGGCCGGTACGCGGCCAAGGTCGTGCGGGCGCGCCTGCGCGAGCGGACCTACAAGCCGTTCCGCTACCGGGACAAGGGAAACCTCGCCACGATCGGCCGGGCCCGGGCGGTCGCGGACCTTCACGCGGTCCGGCTGAGTGGCTTTCCCGCCTGGGTCACCTGGGTGGTGGTCCATCTCTGGTACCTGATCGGCTTCCAGAACCGGCTCCTGGTGCTGATCCGCTGGGCGTTCAGCTTCTTCACGCACGGCCGCGGGGGCCGTGTGATCGAAGAGTTCGAGAAGGAGAGGAGCGAGTCGCTGCACACCGCCCAGCGCAGGTAGGCTCGGCCCGATGGTCGAAGCGGACCGCAAGCAGCTCGCCCGCCGGCTCTACGAGGCCTTCTCCGCCGGCGATCGCGAGTTCTTCGAGCAGCACCTGGCGGATGGACTCGTCTTCTCGAGCCCGCCCGACCCCAAGCTCGATCGCGAAGGCTTCTTCGAGCGCTGCTGGCCTGGCGCCGGGCGGGGTCAGGGGATCGACATCGTCCGCCTGATCGAGTCGGGCGACGAGGTCGTCGTCACCTACGAGCTGAACAGGCCGGACGGCAGCGGCGGTCGCAACACCGAGGTCCTCACCTTCGACGGCGACAAGGTCACCAGGATCGAGGTCTATTTTGGGTGGGACCGGCAGGAGGAGTGACGCTTGATCTACCGCAGCCCCGAGCCTGACATCGAGATCCCCGATGTCACCCTGACCGAGCACGTGATCGGCGGCGCGGCCGCGCGGGGCGATCACCCGGCCTTCATCGACGCCGCAACGGGCGCCGTGACCACCTACGCGGAGCTGGCCGCGAAGGTCGATGCGGTCGCCGCGAGCCTGCAGGGCCAGGGGATTGGCAAGGGCGACGTGGTCGCGTTGGTCGGCCCGAACTCAGCCGAGTGGGCGGTCGCCTACTACGCGATCCTGCGGGCGGGTGGGGTCGTCACCCCGATCAACCCGCTGCTCACCGCCGAGGAGGCGGGCAAGCAGATCGAGAACTCGAACGCCAAGCTGGTGATCGACGATCCCCCGAGCGTGGTCGAGGGCGCCGAGCCGGGTGCGACCCCGGACGAGGTCTACGTGAGCCCGGATGATCTGGCAGCGCTGCCGTACTCGAGCGGCACGACCGGCCGGATGAAGGGTGTGATGCTCACCCACCACAACCTGGTGGCGAACATCGAGCAGGCCTGGAACTCGATGCCGCTGAACGACGAGGACGTCCTGGTCGGGCTGATGCCGTTCTTCCACATCTACGGCCAGACCGTCGTGCTCAATATGGGCCTCGCGAAGGGCTCGACGATCGTCACCATGCAGCGCTTCGACCTCGCTGGGCTGCTCGACGTCGTCGAGAGGCACGGGGTCACCTGGCTCCACATCGCACCGCCGATCGTGCTTGCCTTCGCGACGGCCCCCGAGATCGAGGATCGCGACACCTCACATCTGAAGATGGTGATCTCGGGCGCCGCGCCCCTCGACGCCGATCTAGCCCAGCGCGCCCAGGCCCGGATCGGCGCCCCAGTGCGCCAGGGATACGGGCTGACCGAGATCAGCCCGGTGAGCCACAAGAGTCGCCTGGCCCGGGTCGAGGAGACGCCTCCGGGCAGCATCGGCGCACTGATCCCGAACACCGAGGCGAGACTGGTCGATCCCGAGACCGGCGAGGACGCCGCCGAGGGCGAGCAGGGCGAGATCTGGATCCGCGGTCCCCAGGTGATGCGGGGCTACCTCAACAATGACGAGGCGACCGCCGAGACCCTGGTCGGCGACGGCTGGCTGCGCACCGGCGACATCGGGCGGGTCGACGAGAACGGCTTCTTCTACATCGTCGACCGGCTCAAGGAGCTGATCAAGTACAAGGGCTACCAGGTGCCCCCGGCCGAGCTCGAGGCGGTGCTGGTCTCGCATCCAAGGGTGAAGGACGCCGGCGTGATCGGCATGCCGATGGAGGACGGGGGAGAGGCGCCAAAGGCCTGCGTCGTCACCGACGACGGCGTCGAGGCCGAGGAGCTGATGGCCTACGTCGCCGAGCGGGTCGCCCCCTACAAGCGGATCCGCGAGGTCGAGTTCGTCGACGAGATCCCGAAGTCGGCCTCCGGCAAGATCCTCCGCCGCCTGCTGCGCGAGGAGCACGCAGCCGCCAGGTAGCGCCGGGTCGCCAGGTAGCTTGCGCCGAATGAGCCCTGGGCTCGTCATCGGCATCCTCGTCCTCGCGGTGGCGCTGGCACTCGGGGGTCTGGTGCTTGCGCGCCGGGTCGAGGGCGGCTGGTGGAAGGACTCCGGCCGGGCGGCCGGTGTGCTCGGCGCTGCACGCGGGCCCTTCGCCGTGATTCTCGCCTTCGTCATCTTCATCGCCTTTCAGGGCTTCAACGACGCACGCCACGACGCCGACCAGGAGGCATCCGCGACCCGCCGTCTGTTCAAGGAGAGCGAGCTGGTCGAGGAGTCGGTTCGCTCCGGGATGCAGGCCAACCTGATCTGCTACGCGCGCGGCGTGATCGCGCTCGATTGGCCGGCGATGCACGACGGCGACTCATCCCGGGTCGTCGACGACACAGCCGCCAGGCTCGATGATGCACTCCGCCTCGTCCATGCCAGCGGTGCTGAGGGTCCGGCGGTGGACGCAATCTTCGCCGACGACGCCGCCAGAGATCAGGCGAGAGCCGAACGGGTCGCCGAGGCGGAGGGAGAGATACCCGGCCCGGTGTGGATCGTCCTCATCCTCGGTGCCCTCGGCGTGTTGACGTACGTAATCCTGTTCGCCGATCCCGAGGAGCGCTTCGTGTCCCAGGCGGTGATGGTTGGCTCCGTGACGGTGGTGATGGTCGGCGGCCTAATCCTGGTCTGGTTTCTCTCGCATCCGTATCGCGACGAGATGGGCAGCATCAAGCCCACTGCGATGGAGCGGACGCTCAACGAGCTGTACACCGACCCGACCTTCGAGCGCGAGTCGAGCCTGCCGCTGACCTGCGACGCCGACGG
>DASXSZ010000082.1:0-26478 GCA_036505735.1 Solirubrobacterales bacterium | reverse complement strand
GGCGGCGAGCGTCACAAGGTGACCTACACGAACCGCTTCGGGCGGAGGCGCTCGTACAGCGTGCGCTTCGAGGGGATCGTCAACAACCTCGAGCGGCGCTACGAGGAAACGGACTCCGACGGGGTGCGTGAGCGGGTGGAGGGCTACATGGCGGAGCAGCCCTGCCCGGTCTGCAAGGGGGCGAGGCTGCGGCCGGAGAGCCTGGCGGTCCAGGTCGGCGGGATCTCGATCCACGCCTACACGGAGCTCTCGGCGCGGGCGGCGCTGAAGTGGATCGAGGAGCTCGAGATGACGGACACCGAGCGGGCGATCGCGCGCCTCCTGGTGCGGGAGATCACGGAGCGACTCGCCTTCCTCGACAACGTCGGCGTCGGCTACCTCAACCTGGCGCGCTCGGCGCGGACGCTGTCGGGCGGCGAGGCGCAGCGGATCCGGCTAGCGACCCAGATCGGGTCGAGCCTGGTCGGCGTCCTCTACATCCTCGACGAGCCGTCGATCGGCCTGCACCAGCGCGACAACGCGAAGCTGATCCAGACGCTCGAGCGCCTGCGCGACCTCGGCAACACGGTGATCGTCGTCGAGCACGACGAGGGCACCATGCGGTCGGCCGATCACGTGGTCGATCTCGGGCCGGGGGCCGGCGAACACGGCGGCCACGTGATCGCCGAGGGCACCCCGAGGGATGTGGAGGGCGATCCGGCCTCGCTGACCGGCCAGTACCTGGCGGGCCAGCGCCAGATCGCGATCCCCGAGCAGCGGCGGGAGCCGCGCGGCGAGCTGGTGGTGCAGGGCGCCCGGCAGCACAACCTGAAGCGGATCGACGTGCCGATCCCGCTGGGGGTCTTCTGCTGCGTGACCGGCGTCTCCGGATCGGGAAAGTCGACCCTGATCAACGAGACGCTCTACCCGGCGGTGGCGAACCGGCTGCACCAGGCCAAGCTGCGGCCGGGATCGCACGACCGGATCGACGGGATCGATCAGGTCGACAAGATCATCAACATCGACCAGTCGCCGATCGGGCGCACGCCGCGGTCGAACCCGGCCACCTACACGAACGTCTTCGACCACATCCGCCAGCTCTACGCGCAGACGCGCGAGGCACGAGCGCGCGGATACAAGCCCGGCCGGTTCAGCTTCAACGTCAAGGGCGGGCGGTGCGAGGTCTGCCGCGGCGACGGCCAGATCAAGATCGAGATGCACTTCCTGCCCGACGTGTACGTGCCGTGCGAGCAGTGCCACGGCAAGCGCTACAACCGCGAGACTCTCGAGGTCCGCTTCAAGGGCAAGTCGATCGCGGACGTGCTCGAGATGTCGGTGGCCGAGGCCTGCGACTTCTTCAAGGACATCCCGAAGATCGCCAGGCGCCTCGACACGCTCCACGACGTCGGCCTCGACTACATCCGGCTCGGCCAGCCGGCGACGCAGCTCTCGGGCGGCGAGGCGCAGCGGGTGAAGCTCGCGACCGAGCTCTCCAAGGTCGCCACAGGCGACACGCTCTACATCCTGGACGAGCCCACCACCGGCCTGCACTTCGCCGACGTTCAGCGCCTCCTCGACGTGCTCGACCGCCTGGTCGAGGCCGGCAACACGGTGATCGTGATCGAACACAACCTCGACGTGATCAAGGCCGCCGATCGGATCATCGATCTCGGCCCAGAGGGCGGGGAGGAGGGCGGCAAGGTGCTCGCCGTCGGCACGCCCGAGCGGGTCGCGGCAACGCCTGGCTCGTACACGGGCGAGTTTCTCGCGGGCTTGGTGGAGCCGGAGATGAAGGTCCGCCGGACGGGCAAGCCCAAGGCAACGGTTGCGGCCTGAGCGCTCCACGGGCGATACTGGGCCCGTGAGGGAGAGGGCTTGCTAGGGGCGATCAACTTCGAGATCAACAGCAGCGCCGCGTTCGATCAGGCCGATCAACGCGCGGGCATGATCCTGCTCGGCTCGATGCTGCTCTCCTTCGGATTCATCCGCTTCAGCACCCGGATGATTCGCGCACAGGTGAAGTGGTGGCCCGGCAACGTCACCCCGGGTGGCATGCACATCCACCATCTGGTCTTCGGGATCGTCCTGATGATGGTCGCGGGCTTCGTCGACTTCGTGATCCAGCCGTTCAGCCCGTGGTTCGAGATCCTCGCCGGGTTGTTCGGGGTCGGGGTCGGCCTGACGCTGGACGAGTTCGCGCTCTGGCTCTATCTGGACGACGTGTACTGGTCCGAGGAGGGCCGCAGCTCGGTGGACGCCGTCGTGTTCGCGGCGATTATCGGCGCGGCCCTCATCGTCGGTTTCGTTCCCCTTGATCCGAGCGGGGGCTCCACGGTGGCCATCGTCTCGTCGGTCGTCTTTTCTCTCGCACTGTGCGCCTTCGTCGCGCTCAAGGGAAAGGTCAGCTCTGCGATGATCGGCATGTTCATCCCGCCCGTCGCCTGGGTGGCGGCGATCCGCCTGGCACGCCCCGGATCGTGGTGGGCAAAGCGGCGCTACGGGCCGGGGAGCGGCAAGCTGGTCAAGGCCCAGGCTCGGAAGGCGCGCCACGACAAGCGCGTGCGGCGCTTCCAGGACCTGATCGGCGGGGCGCCGTCGCTGCCCAGCCCGCGCACGGGTGGAGGCTCGAAGCCGCCGGGAGGCTGATCGAGCCCAACAGGACTCGCTTCAGCAATCGCCGGCAGCGCTCATTTGCTCTCCAGCGAGGTCTCGGAGCCGGGGTTGAGCACCCGCACCTCGACCTCGGGCGTGAGGCGGCCCGCCAGGCGGGCGAACTCGAGCGGTGGCTCAGTGAGCGGCTCCGGCCGCAGCCGGCGAAGTCCGATCGGATAGAAGGTTCCCCAGTGAATCGGCACGGCGAGGCGAGGCCGAAGCAGTTTCAACGCCCTTGCGGCCCGCTCGGGGTCGAGATGGCCGGCCCCGACGGAGAAACCCCAGCCCCAGACCGGCAGCAGAGCGAGGTCGAGGGGGCCAAGCTCGGACATCTCCGGAAACAGGTCCGTGTCGCCGGCGAAGTAGACGGTCCTGCCGCCCTTTCGGATCACATAGCCGAGCGGCTCGATTTGCCTTCCACGGCGGTCGCGATGCCCGTCGTGCACGGCCGGCACAGCCGTCACATCGATTCCCTCGACCGAGATCGTCTCCCCGCGGCCAATCTCCCGGATCCGCTTGGCCCCGCCTCTGGCCACCCATCTGGTGGCGCCTCGCGGAGCCACCAACGGCGTACCGGCCGGCAGCCGCCGAAGCGATGGGAGGTCGAGATGATCCCGGTGCAGGTGCGAGATCAGCACAAGGTCGGGGATTTTCGCCAGCTCGGGAGAGGGAGGGGACCCCTGCCGCCGCAGCGGTCCGAGCCATCCGCGCAGCATGGGATCGGTGAGGATGGCGCTCCCCTCGAGTCGCATCAGGGTTGTCGCGTGGCCGATGTATCCGAGGCTGTCCATGGCCTTTCCAGGAGCGGATGGTTAGCGACTCGCCGTCCACCGCGCGGACCTACACGCCGGTCAGTGCCTCGATGTGGCCGGACTTCCTCGCATCGATCAAGGTCTGATAGTCAGCCTCGTTCTGGTCGGCGTAGCTCTCGGCGAACTCCGCAATCGCCGTGTCGAAGGTGTCTCCCTTGCCCAGATACGCGGCGATCGCGATGCTGTCTCCGGAGCGGGCGTGTGCGCGCGCGAGCGTCCAGCCGCAGAGATGGGCGTAGACGGTCAGGGCATCGAGGCTCATCAACTCAACCTCCGCCGATCCCTTCCCGTCCCAGAGCTGGCGCACGTAGAAGTCACGCGGCTCTCCATCCAGGCCTTCCGCGGTGAGCCAGCCGAGCAGCACGTCCCCCGCAGCCTGAATCAGCTGCTGGCCGGCGACGACCCGGCGGCCGTGATGGCGGAAGCGGCTGGGGCCGGCGTACGGCTCGAGCACTGAGGCTCCCGCCTCCTTCACCTGGAGGAACAGGGGGTCGTGCTCGTCGCGGCCGACGAGCAGGACGATCCAGGCCCGCGTCCCGACACTGCCTACTCCCACCACCTTGCGACCCGCGTGCGCGTAGCGATAGCGCTCCGCGAGGCGGCGACTCTGCTGATCGAGCGTGCCGCGATACTGAGCGAGCAGCCCCTTCAGCCTCGCGGATATCTCCGCCGAGTCCTGGCCCTCGGCGAAGTCCTCGATCGGCTGCAGGACCGGGGGGCGGCTCGCGATCCGAAGGTCACCGTTGCGTCGCTCGGTCAGCCTCGCCAGCGCCCGCAGGCTGTCCTTCTGACGCGCCTTGGCCACGTTCTTGTTGAACCGCTTGCGGTCTGCCTTGGTGACATATGACCGCCACCGCTGGAAGATCCGGTCCACGTCAAGCCGTGAGTACCAGATGTCGATGTCGCGCATCGCTGCGAAGCGCCGCATTGCCCGCCGGTACTCGTTGGTGGCCGCCAGCGCCACCCCACGTCTTTGACGCTTGTTGAAGCCCCGGTCGCGCCCGCCGACGACGAAGCTGGCTACGAGCCGCTTTACGTCCCACTCGAACGGCCCCGGCAGCGTTTCGTCGAAGTCGTTGATGTCGAAGACGAGCCGACGGTCGGGAGCGGCGAAGGCGCCGAAGTTGGAGAGATGCGCGTCGCCACAGAGCTGCACCCGAAGGCCCGTCGATGGGGTCTCGGCCAGATCGGCCGCCATGATCGCTGCCGCTCCTCGATAGAAAGTGAACGGCGAGTCGAGCATCCGCCCGTAGCGAACCGGCACCAGGTCGGGAACCCGGGTCAGGTCCTGCTCGGCGAGCACCTCGATTGGACTGCGCCGATCGGGGGGCGGATCCCAGGCGGCATGCGCGGAGCGGGATGCCTGCTCGCGGGCCGCCTTGCCGAGACGTGCCCGTTCGCCGGCCGTTGATTCGTTGGTGGGAATGCTCATTCGACCCGTGTTTCGTGGAATTACCCGGGAGTAATCGGATCACGGCGAGTGTGGGTCTTCATCACCCAATGCGGATGAAATGAGATGCCGCCGGGCCCGGGGTTAGGATCCGCTTGACCGGTCAATGGAATGGTCGGCGCACACGGCCGCCTTGGGGGCGGCCGGCTACAGAGAGGAGACCCAGGTGAGAGGTGCGGGTCGAATGGTGTTCGCAGCGATCCTGCTGCTGTTGGTGGGCACACTCAACATCATCTACGGGATTGGCGCCGTCAGTGACGCCAATTTCTACACGGATGACACGAGGTACATCCTCACGAATCTCCACGCGATGGGGTGGTTCCTGATCATTGTGGGCGTGATTCAGTTGACCGGAGGCTTCTCGCTGATGGCGGGGAACCCCTACGGTCGTGTGATCGGGATCATCGCCGGCAGCCTGGGCGCGATCGATGCGCTGCTGTCCATGGGCGGAACGCACCCCTTCTGGTCGCTGGCGATCTTCGCCCTCTGCGTGTGGGTGGTCTACGGGATCGTCGTCTTCGGGGAGGACGAGCGCACCCCGGTGTAACGCCGGACTCGCGGGAGCCCGGCCGGGGTGCCGGGCTCCCGCGCCCCACAAGCTTGCGCGGCTGGCCTGTTCGGAGCGGCGGTGCTAGTGGCCCAGTCGATACATCCAGGAGGCGGCCATGACCTCGACGGTGCCGCGCACGATGAAGCCGATTCCGGCCAGCAGCGCCAGTGTGGCGAGCCCGATGTCCGGATTGACGACGATGATCACGCCGGCCGCGATCCCCACCACGCCGAGTACGATCGAGATGACCCGGTGCTCCTGCACCTCCAGGGCGCGGGTCAGGTCCGCCACCCCGGTGAGGATGAACCAGAACGAGAGCGCGATCAGCAGAGCGAGCACGCCCGCACCAGGTCGGACGAGGCAGATCAAGCCCGCCAAGATCGAGAGAAAGCCGACCAGGTAGCGCAGCACGGCACCCGAGGTTGTTTGGGTCTCGATCGTCGCCAGAGCAACCCAGGACGTGCCGGCGAAGACCAAATAGATCCCGGTGATCAGCCCAAGTCCGAGCAGCGTGATGTCGGGGTAGACCAGGGCTAGCACGCCCGCGGCGATCGAGAGCAGTCCGAGAAGGCCCACCAGCCACCACTTCCGCAGGTCGGTGCTGACGGTCCCGGTCCCTCTGACCTTGGCCATTCGTTCCTCCTCCTTGATCCCGCGCTTGATTAGCGGGGGTTTCTCACGAATTTATAGGCGCCGATCCGACCGGGCTGGGATATTCATGCCGCGGCGGTAGGAACCCGCGCGTCGGCCAGGAGGGCCGCTCCGATGGCACCGCCGAGGTCGCCGAGGGCGGTGACGTGCATGTGCGGCGGCCGATCCGACACGAAGAGGTGCGGGTGCATGCGGGTCGCGATGCGACCCACGTACTTGTCGCCGAGGCGCTGTCCGAGGCCGCCGCCGATGATCACGGCCTCGGGATCGAGCAGGTTGACTGACGAGGCGATCCCGACCCCCAGCATCTTCACCGCCCGGTCGATCAGGGTCGTCGCCATGTCGTCGCCGTGCTTCAGCGCGCGCTCCCAGATGCCGCTGGTGAGCCGGTCCCTGCCGTGCTCCTCCATGATCCTGAAGAGGTCGGTCTTGGCGCCCTTCTTCACCTCCTTGCGCGCCTTGATCTCCATCGCGAGCCGGCCCGCGTAGGCCTCCATGCAGCCGCGCCGGCCGCAGGTGCACCGAGCCCCGCCGCGCTTCACGACGACGTGGCCGATCTCGCCCGCCGCACCGCGGCCGATCCAGGGCTTGCCGTCGAGGATCAAGCCACCGCCCACGCCTGTGCCCCACCAGACGCCAAGGACGGTCTTGTACGGCTTACCGGCGCCGAGCTCGAACTCACCCTGGACCGCCACCTGGACGTCGTTGCCGACCTGCACGGGAACCCCGAGCTGATCCGAGAGTTGCTCGCCGAGCGGGAACGACCCCGTCCAGTCCGGCAAATTGCGGGCGTCGGAGACGACGCCCGTCTTCTCGTCCGCGTCCCCGGGTGAGCCGATCCCCACCCCGCCGAGGTCGCGTGTGCCCAGGCCGGCCTGGCCGGCCGCCTCACGCATCGCCGCTGCGATCTCACGTGCGACGTCCTCGGGCCCGCCGGTGGCGGGCGTCGGGCGGCGGGACTCGCCGAGGACGTTGTTGTCCGGGTCGACGACGACGGTCTGGATCTTGGTCCCGCCGAGGTCGATGCCGCCGCGGGGAGCCTGCTCAGAGTCGGGGCTCACTCCGCAGACCATAACCGGCGGCAACCGGGTGTTTTGCCAAGCTCTTGGCGTGGCGTCGCTCGGGCAATGGCGCATCTGGTGGGTGAAGCGGCGCTGGTACGAGCGCAACCGCAGCTGGCGTCGGCGCCGCCGGCTGAACCGGCACGCCGCCGAAGGCGGCTTCTTCATCCGGCACCCGATCGATGGGGAGGCGCTGGAGGCGCTCGACTCCGGCAGGCTCGAGATCGGGGAAGGGACCCTGCTCGAGCCCGGCTGTTGGCTGACCCTCTCCGGAGAGGCCCGGATCCGGATCGGCGAGGGCTGCTTTCTGAACAAGAACACGATGCTCGCGGCCGTCGAGCTGATCGAGATCGGCGACCACGTGATGTTCGCCAACAACTGCTTCGTCGGCGACGCCGATCACCGCTACGACGACCCGACCAGACCGGTCACCTGGCAGGGCTTCGAGCCGCAGGGACCGGTTCACATCGGCTCCAACTGCTGGTTCGGCGTGGGCTGCGTCGTCACCGGCGGCGTCGAGATCGGGGAGCGCTGCGTGATCGGCGCCAACTCCGTGGTCACCCGGGATCTGCCGCCGGGAGTGATCGCGGTCGGTGCTCCGGCCCAGGTGATCCGAGAGATCGAGTTCAGAGGCGTCCCCCCCGATTCCTAGACTCGCCCGGTGCTGAGACTCCGCCTCGCGGTCGAGCAGCATCGGGCCGACACCGTCACCGAGGCCCTCGAGGGGACCGGTGGGGTGCATCGCATCGTCGCCTTGAGCCCCGAGCGGGCCGGTACCGGCGTCGTTCTCGCAGCCGACGTGATGCCCTCCGTGGCGGACAGGGTCATGCAGCTGATCCGCGACTGGGATGTTGACGACGCCGACTACCTGCTCACCCGGCAGGAGGTGATCGCCCCGCACCCCCAGCACGGACACCTCGCCGGCGGAGGCGACTTCGCCTGGATCGAGGTCATGGGGGAGGCCCGCACGCACTCGCGGCCGCTCGGCCGCTATCTGGCCCTGATCGCCGTCGCGGCGGTGATCGCGGGGATCGGCGTGATCACCGACAACCCGATCCTGATTGTCGGCGCGATGGCCGTCAGCCCGGACCTGCTCCCGATCTGCGCCGCCTGCGTCGGCTTCGTCGCTCGCCGCGCCCGGCTGGCGCGCCGCGCGCTGGTGACCCTGCTGCTCGGCATTCTCCTCACCTGGGCCGTCTCGGCGGGCGTCGCCTGGGGGCTGCAGGCCGTCGGCATCCTCAGCTCGGACTTCGAGGTCCACGACACCGCGCTCCATGGCCTCAATCACATCGACTACTCGACCATCCTGGTCGCGCTGGCCGCGGGCGTGGCGGCGATGCTCTCCTTCGAGACCCGGGCCGCGTCGGCGGTCGGGGTCGCCATCTCGGTGACCACCATCCCCGCCTCGGCGCTGTTCGGCGTCTCGCTGGGACTGGGCGATGTGAGCGTCTCGTGGGGTGCCGCCGGCGTGCTCGGTGTGAACGTTGCCCTGCTGCTGCTCTCCGGCACACTCACCCTGGCCGTCCAGCGCGGGCTCGCCGCCTCGCACGGCCGGTCGGCCCCGGACGCGATCCGATAGCCCTCAGGAGACGACCTGGACGACCACGGTCCGGTCGCGCGGGCGGTCATCGAAGTCGATCAGCACCAGCTGCTGCCAGGTCCCGAGGGCGAGGCGACCGCCCGCCACCGGCACCTGCTCGGACGTTCCGATCAGCGACGCCCGCTGGTGGGCGTGCGAATTGGTGTCGTTGTTGAGGCGGTTGTGCTCGTAGTCCCCCTCCACCGGCACGAGCCGATCGAGCAGTGCTCGCAGGTCGGCGACGCCGCCGGGCTCGAACTCCATCGTCGTGATCGCCGCGGTCGAGCCCCGGACGAATGCCGTCACCAGGCCCTCGTCGACGGGGCCCTCCGCCACGATCCGCTGCACCTCGGCCGTGATGTCGACGATGTCGGCGTCCCCACGCGTCGAGAGCTGCAGTTCGCCGCTGTGAACCGCCATGGGCCGGACGCTAGCGGACGACCTGGGCCACGTGCACGCGGTGGGACGGGAGCCTGGCAGCCGCCCGGCTCCGGTCACCGATCGCTCAAACTCCGCCGCCGGCCCTCTCCTCGCTGCCGAACTCGACGATCCCGTAGACGATCCAGACGCAAAGGGCGAAGATGGCGAGCTCCCAGAACGGATGGTGGTCGCCCATCGACAACAGCGCCCCGATCGCTCCGAGGCTGCCGCCGATAATCCCGATGATGCGGCCGTAGACGTTGCCTCCCATCAGCGAGAATCCGCCGGTCAACTGGATCACCCCGAGGATGATCAGCACCCACCCCATCGCGTGGAGATTGGTGAGGATGTATCTCGTGTCGTTCACGTAGAAATTCGCATTCGCAACGGCGCCGATGCCGTAGATGATGTTGAGCGTGCCCACTATCAGCAGCAAAGTGGCGACGAAGACGACGCGGCCTGCACCTCTCAATTGGACCTTTCATAGACACCGGCCGCTCTGGGCGGCCCCAGCGCCGGCGAGTCGAGGCTGTCGTGGTCCGACCCCTAAATGGACCTCCAGCCACCATCCTCACCCGGATGGGGTGATTCGGCCGACGTCGCTAGGACTCGGCGGCCTGGGCTCGCGACAGGTCCGCCGAGATCCGAACGATCGCCGAGGTGACCGGAGCGGCGAGGATCAGCCCCGTTGCGCCGAAGAGCGCTCCGCCGCCGATCGTCACGACCAGCACCGCCAGCGGATGGATGCCGAGCGCGGCTCCGTATGCGATCGGCTGGACGATCTGCTGGAGCGGGCCGTTTGCGAGTAGCTCGATAAGGATCATCGCGCTGGCCGCCTCGGGGCTTGCCCCGCCGAGCGCTATCAACACCGCGAAGGCGCCCGCGCTCCAGGCCCCGACGTAGGGGATATAGGCGCCGATGAAGGTGACCACCGCGATCGTTCCCGCCAACGGCACACCCAGCACCAGAGCGCCTCCCCCGATTAGGACGGCGTTGAAGGCGGCGACAATCGTCACTCCCAGGAAGTAGCCACGTAGCGACTGGAGCGTGCGAGTGGTGATCGTCCGCGCGGCGTCGGTCGGCACTCCCATGTGCTTCTCGGTCCAGGACCGAATCCCGGGGCCGTCCTTGAGCAGGAAGAAGAGGCTGAGCGTGGTCATCGCGAGGAAGAAGACGATCGAGGAGAGCGCCTCGATCCCCTTCGCGGCCCCTTCAATCAGCCCCTTGAAGCTGTCGCTGGCGCCCGTGCTGGCGGAGTCGTTCGCCGACTTCGCCTTGTCGTCGCTCACCCCGAGGTCCTTGAGCCAGCCTTCGACCTTGCCGGCGGCCCTCTTCAGGTGTTCGCTGATCTCGCTCGTCTCACTGCCGATCCCGACGAGGATCAGGTAGGTCGCGAGCGCGCCGGCCGCGACGATCAGGAGCAGGACCACAAGGGCGCCGAGCCCCCGCGGCAAGCCTTGGCGCTGCAGCAGCGAGACGAGCTGGCCGGCCACCGCCGCGATCACGCCTGCCGCGATCAGTGGAAGGACGATGACACTTGTCAGGGAGCCCAGCCAGACCAGGCCGACCAGCAGCAGCGTCACTCCGACGAGCAGCCAGGAGGTGAGCCCCGCATCGCGCAGCCAGCGCGGTGCGCCGAAGACTCCCGACAGCTCCGCCGGGTCGATCTCGAAGAACTCCTCCCCCTCCGGCTTGCCCTCGCCACGGCGACGCCGCAGCCGTCCACGGATCGTCGGCATGGTCGGTATTCAACGGCAGGCGAGAAACAGCTTCATCACCCGGAGCGGGTGATGCGCTTTCGCGCGCGCCGTTGTCTCATAGCCGGCGATGGGCCGAACGCGCTCGATCGGAAGAGGTGCATGGGCCACCGTGCGCCTGCTCGTGCTCTGGGCGCTCGTCGCCGCGGCCTTCTGGCTCACGGTGGCGCTGATCCCCGGGTTTGACCTCCCGAGCTTTCGCGCCGCGCTATTGAGCACTGCCGCGATCGCCCTGCTCAATGCCCTGCTCTGGCCCTTCCTCATCCGGGTCGTTCTCCCGCTGACGGTGCTCAGCTTCGGGCTGGGCTCGCTGATCCTCAACGCCCTGATCGTCGAGGTGTCGATCGACCTGGTCGACGGCACCACGCCCGGCTTCGTCGCCGCGCTCGTGGTCGCATTCGTTCTCTCGCTCGCGCTGATGGTGTTGACGCCGGCGCTCAGCTTCGACGATGACGCCAGGCAACTCCGGATCGTCCGGCGCCGGGCCCGCCGGGTACGGGAATCGAACCGGACCGACGTCCCGGGTGTGATCCTGTTCGAGATCGACGGGCTGGCCGAGCCGGTGCTGCTGAGGGCCCTGCGGGAGGGACATGCACCCACCATGGCCCGCTGGGTGGAGGATGGCAGCCACAAGGTGATCGGCTGGGAGTGCGACCTCTCCTCGCAGACCGGCGCCAGCCAGGCGGGCCTGCTCCTGGGGAGCAATCACGACATGCCCGCCTTCCGCTGGTACGAGAAGGAGAGCGGCAGGACGATGGTCTCGAACCACAGCAAGGACGCTGCCGAGTTGGAGCGACGCCACTCCGACGGCGGAGGCCTGCTAGCCGCCGGCGGCACCAGCCGCGGGAACATGTTCTCCGGGGACGCTCAGCGCTGCTCGGCGACGATGAGCACGATCAAGGACCGGCGGCGCTCGAGCGCGAAGGAGTACTTCGCGTACTTCGCGGATCCCTACGGATTCACGCGGACCATCGCGCTTTACCTGTGGGATGTGCTGCTGGAGCTGAGGGCCGCCCGGCGCCAGAGGCGGCGCGGCGAGGAGCACATCGACCGCGGTGGCGTCTACCCGCTGCTGCGAGGTGCGATCACCGTGGTGATGAGGGACCTGAACGTCGCCACCCTGATGGGGGACATCGTCGAGGGCGTGCCGGTGGCGTATTCGACCTTCGTGGGCTACGACGAGGTCGCTCACCATTCCGGGGTGGAGCAGCCGGACGCCTTCGCGGTACTCAACCAGCACGACGCCCAGTTGTCTCGGTTGGAGCGTGCGGTCGAGCAGGCGCCCCGCCCGTACCACCTCGTCGTGCTCTCCGACCACGGGCAGAGCCAGGGCCGCCCGTTCCGCCAGCGCTACGAGGTGGAGCTCGGGGATCTCGTTCAGGAAGCGCTGCGCGCGGGTGAGGTCTTCGCCCCGGCCCCCTCGGACGAAGGGCTGAGCTCGTTCGGGGGCGCCCTGACCGAAGCTCGCGACGAGGACAACGCCGGGGCCCGAGTGCTCGCCCGGGCGACCCGGAGCAATCTGGTCGAGGGCGAGGTCGCGCTGGGCCCGAACCGCGACGCGATGGAGGCCGAGAACGAGGACGCGTCGCAGCACGAGGCCGTCGTGCTCGCCTCCGGTGGCCTCGGGTTGATCTATCTGACCGAGCGCCGGGAGCGAATGACCATGGGCGCAATCGAGGGGCTCCATCCGAGGCTGATCTCCACCCTGGCCGGCCACCCGGGAATCGGCTTCGTCATGGTTCGCGCCGACCAGGATGGCGCGATCGTGCTCGGCGGGTACGGCTCACGACGCCTTAGCGACGACGCCGTAACAGGGGTGGATCCCCTTCGCCACTTCGGCGAGAACGCAGCGGCTCATCTGCGGCGTACGGATGGATTCCCCCACTGCCCCGACCTCCTGGTCAACTGCATGTTTGACCCGGATGCGAACGAGGTCGCTCCGTTCGAGGAGTTCATGGGCTCGCACGGAGGGCTGGGTGGATGGCAGAGCCGTCCCTTTGCGTTGGTGCCGACCTCCTGGAGCGCCGCCGAGAAGCCGATCGTCGGGGTGAGGGCGATGCACGACGCCCTCCGACGTTGGCTGGCGGAGACTGGGCTCGAGCTTCGCGCCCACCGGACCCCGGAGTCGGTCGGGTGAGCCACCGGACCGGCGACGCGGAGACCGCCTGTGCTGCCCTCGACGAAGCCTCACGGTTCCTAAAGCGAACATCGGACGCGATCGTCTTGAGCGACTGGCTCAAGGAATCGGGCCGATCGCTGCAAGCCGCTTCCTCTGAGGGGAGACGGCAGGAATGGTCCCTGACAACTGCCGAACTGCGCACGCTCCAGTACCTGCCGAGCCACCTCTCCTTCCGCGAGATCGGAGAGCGCATCCACGTCTCACCGAACACGGTCAAGACCCAGGCGCAGGCGGTCTATCGCAAGCTCGAGGCTTCGTCGCGCAACGACGCGGTGGAGCGGGCCCGCAGTGCAGGCCTGATCGGCGAGGACCCATTGATCGACGGCTGAGCCGTCACCGGACGAACATCATGCGAAAGGGGTGATGTCGTGCCGAGGGGGGCGACATACCGTCCTCCTTATCACGGACTTCGCGAAAGGAGTAGGAATGGCCACCGAAGAGCTGGACGAGATAGGGCCGATCGATTACATCGTGGTCGAATGGCCGGGGCGTCAGCCCAACGGCGAGGCAGCCCCGTACCTGGTCGACCTGGTAGAGCGCGGACTCATCCGTGTCCTCGACTTCGCCTTCATAGCCAAGGACGAGGACGGCAAGGTCACCGGGCTCGAGATCAGCGAAGTGGCGGATCAGGTCGAGGAGATGAAGGTATTCGAGGGCGCCTCCTCTGGCCTGCTCTCGGACGACGACACCTCCGAGGCGGCCGAGGCGCTGGAGCCTGGCACCTCCGCGGCTTTGCTCGTCTACGAGAACCGCTGGGCGGCGCCCTTCGCGGCAGCCGTGCGCCGGTCGGGCGGACAGCTCGTAGCCAACGGCCGCATTCCGGTGCAAGCCCTACTCGCCGCCCTGGACGCGGCCGAGCAGGGGGAAGCCTGAGCCGCGCAGTCCTGACCACCGACCACGGAAGGAGCAAGTCATGCCCGGATTGATCAGAGGCGTTGCACGGACCGCCGTCGTGGCGGGCACCGCCACGGCCGTCAGCAACCGCGTATCGCGCCGTCAGGGCGCACGCTGGGCGCAGCAGGACTATCAGCAGGCCGAGGCCGCTGCACCCGCCCCCGCGGCCGGCGGCGAGGACACGATCGCGAAGCTCAAGGAGCTGGGCGAGCTGCGGGACAGTGGCGTATTGACCGAGGAGGAGTTCGCGGCCCAGAAGGCAAAGCTGCTCGGCTAGCGAGGGAGCACACCCTGATCTCCGTCGCATGGAATATGGTCGCGGCGATCATGTTCTCCCAGGACTACGTGGGCTTCGCAGTCGCGCCTCTCGCACTGGACGCGGTGGTCTTCGCCAGCCTGCTCGCGGGAGCATCCGGACCGCGCCCGGCGGCGACCGAGTTCGGGTCCTGAATGGAGGCGCACGAAACCAGACCTGGGGGGGAAGCGCCCGTGGGTCCGCCGAGCGGGGCGGCCAGGCCGCGACAGCGACGCGGGATCGTCTTCACCCTGATCGCGATCGCCTCGCTGATCGGCTTCCTCGCCGTCTTCGCGATCTGGGCCAACCGCCAGCTGCTCGAGACCGACACCTGGACCGACACGAGCACGAAGCTGCTCGAGGACGATGAGATTCGCTCCCAGGTCGCGGATTACATGGTCGACACTCTGTACGCGAACGTCGACGTCCAGGCGGAGCTCCAACAGGGGTTGCCGCCTCGCCTCCAGCCGCTCGCCGGTCCGGCCGCGGCCGGCCTTCGCCAGCTGACGCTCAGGCTGGCCGATCAGGCGCTCCAGCGCCCGCGCGTGCAGCACCTCTGGGAAGACGCCAATCGAGCCATGCATCAGAAGCTGATCGACGTCGTCGAGCATGGGGGCGACGAGGACGTGACCCTCGACATCGGCACGATCGTGACGCAGCTAGGCGAGCAGGCCGGCATCGACGTCTCGGGCAAGATCCCAGCCGGGGTCGCGCAGGTCGAGGTGCTCCCCAACGACAAGCTCTCGGCGATCCAGAAGGCGGTCAAGGTGCTCAGGGGCCTCGCGATCGTGCTGACCGTCGTCGCGCTGGCGCTCTGGGCCCTTGCGATCTACCTCGCGGCGGGTTGGCGGCGCGAGGCGCTGCGGTCGATCGGGTTCGCCTTCATCGTCATCGGCGTCCTCGTGCTCGTGGTCCGCAAGCTTGCCGGGGATGCCGTGGTCGATTCCCTCGCCTCGACTGAGTCGGTGCAGCCCGCCATCGCCAACACCTGGTCGATCGCAACCGAGCTGCTCTCGGCTCAGGGCGGAGCGATGATCTTCTACGGGCTCTTCATCGTGATCGGCGCCTGGCTTTCCGGCCCGATGGGCTTCGCCCGCAGCGCGCGGCGCGCGATCGCCCCGATTCTCCAGCGGCGCGTCATCGCCTACTCGGCGCTCGGCCTGATCCTCCTGCTGCTCTTCCTCTGGTCGCCAACGCCAGGCTTCCAGCGACTGCCGACCGCTCTGCTCTTGATCGCCCTCTCGATCGTCGGGCTCGAGTTCCTCCGGCACAGGGCGGTCAGCGACTTCCCCAACGAAACGTGGGAGGGCGCATCCGAGCGCTGGAGTGCTTCGCTCCGATCGCGCTTCGGACGATCCTGACCAGGCGGGCCGAGCGCCGGCCCGACGCGCTCGCTCTTCGAGAGAGAAGCCACGAAATCGGGTCATGGAATCGACAGCGAGCCGCCGCCGTCATCGCGCTCGTGATTGGGCTCGCGACGCTGCTCCTGGCCGTCTACGTCGTGATCGAGCAGTTCCCGCGCGGTTTGTTGGTGTTCGGCTGCCTGGCCCTCGCCCTGGCGGCGGGCTGGTACGCCCTGCTTCGAACAGGCGCCCTGCGGGTGGCAAGCGGGGGTGTGGCGCTGGTGGCGTTGGTGACCTCGGTCCTGATACTGCTGACCCGTGGAACCCACATCGCCCAGGCGGCCCTGGTCGGGGTCGGGACGGTGGCGAGCTTGGCGGCGGCTCGCACCGCGTTCCGCAGAAGGATCTTGCTTCCGGCGGCGCCGAGGCCGGAACGACCCGTGCTCTTCTACAACCCCAAGTCGGGTGGGGGAAAGGCGGAGAGGTTCTCGCTCGCGAGCGAGGCGCGGGCCCGCGGCATCGAACCGATCGAGCTCACCGCCGGCGCAGATCTCGCGGAGCTGGCCCGGGTTGCAGTTGCCAGTGGCGCCGATGCCCTGGCGATGGCGGGCGGCGATGGCTCGCAGGCGATCGTCGCGGCGGTCGCGTCCGAGCACGGGCTGTCGTACGCGTGCGTGCCGGCCGGCACCCGGAACCACTTTGCGCTCGATCTCGGCGTTGAGCGCGATGACGTCGTCGGCGCGCTGGACGCCCTCGTCGATGGCGGTGAGCGGCTGGTCGACCTGGCCGAGGTGAATGGACGGGTCTTCGTGAACAACGTATCGCTTGGTCTGTACGCGATGGCTGTCCAGAGGCCTGGCTATCGGGAGGCGAAGCTGCGGACGCTGCTCGACACCGTCCCGGACGTGCTGGGACCAGCAGGAAGCGGCCTCGATCTCGCCTGGCGGGGGCCGGGGGGCCACGAGCACCACTCCGGCGCTGCGGTGCTGGTCTCGAACAATCGGTACCGGCTCGGCCGGGCTGTCGGGTCGGGGACGCGCCCACGGATCGACGACGGCCTCCTCGGTATCACGGTCGCGTCGGCCCCGACCGGCCGCGCGTATGGCCGCCTCGCCCAGCGCCCCTGGCGCGAGTGGTCGGCGCCGGAGTTCGATGTTCGCTCAGATCACCCGGTGCCGGCGGGCATCGACGGTGAGGCGGTGATTCTCGACCCCCCGCTTCACTTCCGGATCAGACCCGGTGTCCTGCGGGTCCGGATTGCTCTGAAGCACCCCGGCGCCTCGCCGTCCGCCGCCATGCCCGAAGGCCCATGGGAAGGCGTTCGGGTGCTGGTCAGAATCGCGGCCGGCTCACAATCAACGAAACGGAAGGAGAACTGATGGACATCCTGGAGATCGAGCGGAAGGAAACGATGTCCCGGGAGGAGGCCGCAAGACGCCTACGGGAGTTCGCGGACAACCTGGCGCGCAACAACGACATCGAGTTCGAGCGCGGGGGGATGCATATGAAGATCCACGTGCCGGACGAGGTGCACGTCAAGGTCGAGCTCGAGCTGGAGACCGACGAGCGCGAGCTCGAGATAGAGCTGAGCTGGTGAAGAAAGGTCCGCTCGTCGAGGCCCGGTGTGCGCGTAGCCGAGCCGGGCACGAGGCCCGGCTCGGTTTGCTGGTTACGCGTTTCCGCTGATCAGGCGCCGCGCGGGTGCGGGCCGGCGCCGATGTGCAGGGCGTCGAGCAGCTTCGGGATGTACAGGAGCCCCGCGACGCCGATCACCGTGTAGACGACGTCGAGGAACGTGCCCGAACCGAAGATGTCGTCCAGCACGTTCGTGTCGCCCCCGGTGATGCCGAAGACGCCCCAGTTGAGGGCACCGACGATCACCAGGAAGAGGGCGAGAGGCTCGAATCTCCTCAGCATCTCCATCGCTCAACCTCCTTCGTGAGAGCGAGAAAGTGTCAATTGCAACTAACTTACACCCGGGAGCAAGTCTGGTTACCGCCTGACGTGCGGGTTCAGGTCCGCCTGACGGCTACCAGTCCCAGGGCGTGTCGGTGCCGACCAGCGCCTCCTCCTCGAGGTAGCGCGCGAACTCCTCGAGCTCCTCCTGCGGGATCGAGTAGGTGTGTCGCTCCTCGTCGGGGAAGCGGCCGGCGCGGACCTCCTCGGCGTACGCCCGCACGCCCTTCAGCGACTCGCCGCGGACATCCGCGAAGCGCTTCACGAACTTCGGCTTGTGCCCGGCGTAGACGCCGAGCAGGTCGTGGAGCACGAGGACCTGGCCGTCGGTGGCGGGACCTGCGCCGATCCCGATCACCGGGATCTCCAGGTTTGGCATCAGCGCCTCGGTGACGGCCGAGGGGATGGCCTCGAAGACGATCGCGAAGCAGCCGACGGCCTGCAGAGCCTGCGCCTCCTCGAAGAGCTTCGCCGCCGCGTCCGCGGTGCGCCCCTGCGCCTTGAAGCCGCCGAGGGCGGTCGCGGTCTGCGGGGTGAGCCCGACGTGCCCCATCACGGGGATCCCGGAGCGGACGATCGCGCGGGCCCGGTCGACGGAGGGGCCGCCGCGCTCGAGCTTGACCGCTTCGCAGCCGGACTCCTTCACGAAGCGCTGCGCGTTGGCGATCGCCTGCTCGTTGGAGGACTCGTACGAGCCGAAGGGCATGTCGCCGATCAGGAGCGGGTGCTCGAGGCCGCGGCGGACGGCGCTCGCCATCATCAGCATCTCCTCCATCCCTACCGGCGTGGTCGCGTCGTGGCCGAGGACGACCATCGCCGCGGTGTCCCCGACCAGGACGATGTCAACGCCCGCCTCGTCGACGATCTGCGCCGAGGGGTAGTCGTAGGCGGTGACCATCACGATCCGCTCGCCGGCGCGCTTCATCTCCACGATCCGCGGAAGGGTCATCGGTTTGCGCTCGTCGGGTGAATGCTTGTCGATCGGCTGGCGGCTCACAGCATCGCCTCCTGGTCCGGGCTGACGCCGCCGAGCAGCACCGTCGGGTCGCTGTCGACGGCGACGACCCCATTTCGGTCGTCGACGTGGACGACGACCGGCGAGTAGCGCTCGAGATCCTTCTCGTCGAAGGCGCCGAAGCTGGCGATGATCACCTTGTCGCCGATCCGCACGAGCCTGGCGGCGGCTCCGTTCACCTGGACGGTGCCCGATCCCCGCTCGCCCTCGATCGCGTAGGTGACGAAGCGGGCGCCGTTGTCAATGTCCCAGACGTGGACCTGCTCGTTGACCAGCAGGTCGGCCTGTCCCATCAACTCCGGATCGAGAGTGAGGCTGCCGACGTAGTCGACGTCACAATCCGTGATCGTCGCGCGATGGATCTTCGACTTGAGCATCTGACGCTGCATCAGGCCTCCGTTGTGTTGATGACGACGTTGTCTATGAGGCGCGCCTTGCCGACGCGAGCGGCGACCGCCACCAGCAAGGGCCGTCCGTTCAGCTCGGCGATCGGCGAGAGGTCCTCCGCCGCGCGCGCCTCCACGTACTCCGGGTCGATTCCGGAGTTACGAAGCTCATCCCTCACCGCCTCGACGAGGGCCGGGACTGAGGTCTCACCGGCGCCGGCCGCCCGCTCAGCGGCGCGCAGGGCTCGCGAGATCGCCGTCGCCTGCTCGCGCTCCTCCGGACTCAGGTAGGCGTTGCGGGAGCTGAGGGCGAGACCGTCCTCATCGCGGACGGTGGGCAGGACCTCGATCTCGACCGGGAAGTCGAGGTCGCTCGCCATCCGCTCGATCACCAGCGCCTGCTGGGCGTCCTTGCGCCCAAAGTAGGCGACGTCGGGCTGAATCGCGTTGAACAGCTTGGCGACGACCGTGGTGACCCCGCGGAAGTGCGAGGGGCCGCGGTTCTCGGGGTCGCCCTCGAGCACGCCCGTGAGCGAGTTGGCGACCTCGACCGCGGTCGCGAAGCCCTCCGGGTACATCTGGTCGGCGTCGGGTGTCCAGAGGATGTCGACGCCCTCCAGGGCGGCGAGCTCCGCGTCCCGGTCCTCGTCGCGCGGATAGGAGTCGAGATCCTCGCCCGGTCCGAACTGGGTCGGGTTGACGAAAAGGCTGACCACGACCACGTCGCAATCGCGGCGCGCCCCGCGCATCAACGACAGATGACCGTCGTGGAAGTACCCCATCGTCGGGACCAGTCCGATCCGCTTCTCCTGGCGGCGCGGTTCCGCGAGCTCCTTGCGCAGCTCGGCCTTTGAGCGGACGATCTTCATGCGGAGACCTCACTTCGAGAAACGGGTGGCTCCTCGGCGTCGCCTGCGGAGCCCCCTCGCATAACCGCCTCGGCACGCTCGGCGAGCGCGTCGTAGGCGGGCAGCAGCTCGGGTGCGGTCTCGGCGAGGGCGGCGCGGTGGCGCTCGATCGTCGAGCGGTCGCCTCGGGCGATCGGGCCGGTCAGAGCCGCCGGGCCCAGCTCGGTCCAGTTGGCCGCCGTGCGCAGGACGAGCGGAGTGAGCAGCTCGCGCGCGTCATCGATCCCTATCCGGTCGAAGAGCTCCGCCGCCGACTCCTCCAGCGCGATCAGCAGGTTCGACGAGATCGCCGCCGCGGCGTGATATGCGGCTCGGCTCTCCTCCGGCACCTCGAAGGGCCGCATCCCGAGCGTCCCGGCGAGCGCCCGGGCATAGGCGAGCGCCTTCTCGTCGGAGCCCGCGATTGCAGCGGGCGTACCCTCGACCGGGGTGGCCGCGTCGGCAAAGGTCTGCAGCGGGTGGAGTGAGAAGCCGGCGGCGCCGCGCTCGATCGCGGGGCTCAGGGCGTCGAGCGTGGTTGCCCCGCTGACGTGGCCGACCAGCGACGGGGCGGCGGGCGCGAGCCGCGCACAGATCTCGCCGATTGCCTGGTCGGGAACGCACAGCAGGACGGCCGCATTTCGGGAGCTGGCCTCCGCCGCCGCGTCATGCGAAGCCAGCCGGACGTCGATCCCGGCCGCCTCGGCGGCGGTCGTCAGCGAGCGACCGACGCGGCCACGGCCAACGACGACCAGCGGAGTGGCGCTCAGGGGGGAGGGGAGGGAATCCCGTTCCAGTTCCCGCATTGGAGATACCAGACGGTCGGTGTATGGGAGGGACGAAGTGTGAGTGTGATGCCCGAAGTTGTTGGGTCCACGCCCCGTGGCAAATCGCGTTGGGGTCGCGGCCCGCCGGAAGTATAGAGAGCGACCCTGGCCGCCCAGCCAGGTTCTCGGGCCGCGGTGCGCGGCTCCAATCGCCCCAATTTGCGGCCCGGGATGGGACCGGGATAGTCGTCCGCCCCAACTACCATCAACCCGGTGCCGATCTACGAGTTCGAGTGCCGATCCTGCGGCCACCGCTTCGAGGAGCTGGTGGGCTCCCACGTCGGTCTGGAGGCGGCCGACGTCCGGTGCCCGGAGTGCGGCAAGGGCGAGGCCGAGCGACTGCCCTCGAGCGGCTACGCGCCGATCCACCGGCAGATGACCCCGAGCCAGCGGCGCCGGCTGGAGGACAAGCGGGGGATCGACCGCGGCGGGGCGAAGGAGCGCTTCAAGCGCCAGCGCGCGGCCGAGGAGCGGGCCGCGAGGAGGGGCGGCGCCAAGTGAGCGACTCCGAGGCCCGCCGGGAGAGGCTGGTCGAGGTCTACAACCAGGCCTCGGTCTGCGAGCGCTGCCCGCTGTCCGAGACCCGCAATCGAGTCGTCTTCGGCGCCGGCAACGCCGACGCAGACCTGATGTTCATCGGGGAGGCGCCGGGCGCCGAGGAGGACCGCCAGGGCCTCCCCTTCGTCGGCCGCGCCGGGGCCTTCCTGACCGAGCTCCTGGAGGGAATCGGGATAAAGCGGGAGGACGTCTTCATAAACAACCTGATCTTGTGCCGGCCCCCCGGCAACCGCGACCCGCAGCCGATAGAGATCGACTCCTGTCGTCCCTGGCTCGAGCAGCGCATCGAGCTGATCCAGCCGCGAGTGATCTGCACGCTAGGCAACTTCGCGACCAAGCTGCTCACCGGGAACCCCATGGGGATCACAAAGGTCCGGGGTGTCCCCCAGCAGCACCTGATCGGCGGCCGCTTCGTCCACCTGCTGCCGCTCTTCCACCCAGCCGCCGGACTCCGCACCCCCCGCGTCGCCGAGCAGCTCGGGGAGGACTTCCAGCGGATCCCGGATCTGCTGGAGCAGCCACTGCCGGAGCCCGAGCCCTTGGTTGCGGACCGCGAGCCGGAGCCGAACCAGATGGGCCTGTTCGGCGGTTGAGGACCCGAAGCGCGGCTGAGACCGAGGCCGTCGGGAAGCGAATCGGCGCGGATCTCAAGCCCGGCGACGTCGTGCTGGTCAGCGGCGAGCTCGGCTCGGGGAAGACGACGCTGATCCGGGGCGCGGCCCGGGCGCTCGGCGTGAGCGAGCCGGTCACCTCGCCGACCTTCACCATCGGTCACACCTACCGGGGGCACCTCCCCGTCTCCCACCTCGACCTGTACCGGCTGGCGGACCTCGGCCAGGAGGACCCGGCCCTGCTCGAGGACTACGTCACTCCCGAAGCCGTCTCCTTCATCGAGTGGCCGCGCGCAGCGGAGCCTTGGCTCGAACGGATCACACGGCGCGTCGAGATCCGCCATGCGGGCGGGGACGAGCGCGAGATCTCCTACTAGGCTCGCTTTCAGGCCCAGGCCATGTTCCAGTCACGGGGGATTCATCTGACGCCCGTACCGTCGCGGCTATTGGGCGATCCTCAAGGAGGCGAAGATGACTGCAATGGGTGCGAGGACAATCGGAGCGGCGGCGACCCTGGCGGTGGCCGTCGCGGTTGCCTGCGGCCCGTCGTCGGCAGTGGGCGCCGGGTTGAAGACCCCGGCCCCTAAGGCGTCCCACTTCGGCCACCGATCGAATCTGATCACCAACCCGTGGTTTCCCCTGGCGCGTGGCTCCGTCTACGTCTACGACGGTCAGAAGGACGGCAAGCAGGCCCGTGACGTGATGACCGTGACGCGCAGGACGAAGATGATCACCGGCATCCGGGCGGCAGCGGTTGCGGACCGCCTCTTCCTCAACGGCCGGCTCGCCGAGCGCACAACCGACTGGTACGCGCAGGACAAGCACGGCACGGTCTGGTACCTGGGCGAGAAGACCGCCGAGCTGAACGCCAAGGGCAAGGTGACCACCACCGAGGGCTCGTTCCTGAACGGCCGCGACGGTGCGAAGGGCGGCATCTTCATGCCGGCGAACCCGCAGGTCGGCCAGGCCTTCCAGCAGGAATCGTTCAAGGGCGAGGCGGAGGATCGCTTCCGCATCCTCAGCCTGGCGACGAGCATCAGCACCCCGGCCGTCACATCCCAGAACGCGATGCTCACGCAGGAGACCACGCCGCTGGAACCCGGAGTCGTGGACCACAAGTACTACGTGCAGGGCATCGGCACGGTGAAGGAGCAGCAAGTCGCCGGAGCGCCTCCGGGGCAGGCCGAGGAGACGCAGCTGGTCTCGTTCCAGGCGGGCTAGCTCGGTTCGCCCCTACGGGTCAACGGCCTCGTCCCACTCGCGAACCTCCCAGGAGCGGACCACGTGGTTGACCACGAAGGGGTCGCCCTTGGCGAACTCCTCGGCGGCCTGGCGGGAAGTGAAGACGGACATTGCGCCCTGCGTCTGTGGATCGCCGAAGGGCCCGATCAGCAGCAGCTCACCCCGGTCTCGGAACGGCTTCCAGTGCTCCCGGTGGGCGGCCGCGTGGGCAGGTGCTTTCTCGGCTACATCCTCGGCGGATTCGTAGAGGAGGACGTACTTCATTCGGCGCGGCTGGACTCCCGACTAATAGCCGTAGCCGCCGCCGTTGCCGGTTGCGGTCGAGATCTGGCTCTGGACGCTCTGCACCTGCGTCTGGACCTGGGACTTGACGCTCTGCGCCTGCTGCTGCGCGTTGGTGGCCGCGCTTGAGACCTGACTCTGGACGCTGCTCGCCTGCGACTGGATGCTGTCGATCGCACTGTTCACGTCGGTGTTGTTGTCGTCGCCGCCGCAGCCGGACACCGCCACGCCGGCGCCCGCGCCAAAGGTCGCTATGGCGATCACCGCGGCGATGGTCCACTCTCGGCGTGCGCCTGGCTTGAACCTGCTGGACTGCTCCGACATCGTGTCTCTCCTTCCCCCGAGGTACATGGACGCCGTTCCGATTCCCGACGGACTCTATTGATGGTGGTCCTCGCTGTCGATGGTGCCACCGCGGACGCGGTCGTCGGCGTAACCGCCGATGGCGAGCTGATCCGCGAGGTGTCAGTCGGACCCGGCCCGGATGGGCGACCCCGCCACTCGCGCGTCCTCCTGTCCGAGGTCGAGCGCAGCGTGGACGTGGCGGGCGGTTGGGACGCTATCGACCGGATCGCCGTCGGCATCGGGCCCGGGTCGTTCACCGGCCTGCGCATCGGTATCTCGACCGCGCGGGCCCTGGCCCAGGCGAGGGAGATCCCGATTTCGCCGGTCGGCTCCCTGGAGGCGCTGGCCCGCGGGATCTCGTCGCACCCCGACGGACGAGACCGGCTCGCGCTGCCGGTGATCGACGCCCGCCGCGGCGAGGCCTTCGCAGCTTTGCTCGACGATGCGGGCGCAGAGCTCTGGGAGCCGTTCGTCGCGGCCCCGGAGGAGCTGGCCAGAAGGGTGACGGCGCTCGATCGGCCCCCGCTGGCGGCCGGAGACGGGGCGCTACGATTCGCCGCAGAGCTGGAGGCTGTCGGCGCCACGGTTGCCCCGCCCGATGATCCGATCCACCGAATCGCCGCCAGGCATGTTTGTGCGGTCGGGGAGGCCGCCGTCGAGGAGTCGCCGGACCAGATCCAACCCCTGTATCTGAGACCGCCCGATGCAAAGAGATGGCTTGAGCGAGATCGAGGCCCCGGGGGCTGAGCCCGGCGGTCTGACCCTGCGGCGCCTCGGATACGGCGATCTCCCCTCGGTGATCTCGATCGAGCGCCGCTCGTTCCCGACCCCATGGTCGCTGGCGATGTTCGTCCTCGAGCTCTCCAAGCCCTCGGGGATCTGCCTGGCGGCCGAGGACGCCTCGGGGCTGGTCGGCTACCTGGTCTGCGCCCGCTACGACGACGTCTGGCATCTGATGAACGTCGCCGTCCA
This sequence comes from Solirubrobacterales bacterium, assembly GCA_036505735.1. Lineage (GTDB taxonomy): Bacteria > Actinomycetota > Thermoleophilia > Solirubrobacterales > 70-9 > DASUPK01. Next base: position 1,775 of record DASXSZ010000082.1, on the reverse strand, counting down.
TCCGGACCGGCGTCGCCGCGGGATCGCCACTGAGCTGATCGAGCTCCTCTTCCAGGAGGCCGGCGAGGGAGCGCGCTTCACCCTAGAGGTACGGGTCTCCAATTCGCCCGCGATCGAGATGTACCGGCGCTTCGGGTTCCGCTCGGCGGGCCGCCGCCGCCGCTACTACCACGACAACGGCGAGGACGCTCTGATCATGTGGCTCGAGGCGGCCGAGCGCGCCTCGGTGGCTTGATCCTCGCGCTGGAGACCTCCTGCGACGACACCTGTGCCTCCGTCATCGACGGGGCGCGCATCCGCTCCAACATCGTCTCCTCCCAGGCCGCGTTCCACGAGCGCTACGGCGGCGTCGTCCCGGAAGTGGCCTCGCGGCATCACCTGGAGCTCGTCAACGCCGTCGTGGCGGCGGCCCTCGAGGAGGGGGGAGCCGAGCTGGCCGGCGTCGACGCGGTGGCCGTCACGCAGGGGCCCGGCCTGATCGGGGCGTTGCTGGTCGGGCTGAGCGCGGCAAAGGCGCTGGCCGCGGCCCACCGGCGGCCGCTCGTGCCCGTCGACCACCTGCAGGGGCACGTCGCCGCCAACTTCCTCGAGCCCGATCCGCTCCAGCCGCCTTTCCTCTGCCTGATCGCGAGCGGCGGGCACACCCTTCTCGCCGGCGTCCGCGAGCCCGGCTCGTTCGAGACCCTGGGCAGCACGGTTGACGATGCCGCCGGCGAGGCTTTCGACAAGGGCGCACGCCTGCTCGGCCTCGGCTATCCGGGCGGCCCGGCGATTGAGGCGGCGGCGGAGGGCGGCGATCCCGGCGCCTTCGAGTTCCCGGTGGCGATGAGCGAGCGCGGGCTTGACTTAAGTTTCAGCGGCCTGAAGACCGCGCTCGTCTACCGGGTCCGGGAGCTCGGCCCCGAGGAGACCGAACGGCGGCTGGCCGATCTCGCCGCCTCCTTCCAGCGAGCGATCGTCCACCAGCTGGCGACCAAGCTGGAGCGGGCCGCGCGGTCTGGCGACTGGCCGGCCATCGCCCTCGGAGGCGGGGTTGCCGCGAACGCGGAGCTTCGCGATCGCACCCGCGCCCTCTGCGACGACCTCGGCCTGGACCTCAAGCTGGTGGCGATCTCGCTCTGCACGGACAACGCCGCGATGATCGCCTCGGCCGCCCGCTTCATGGATCCGATCCCTTACCCCGACTACCTCGACTTCGATGCCTTCGCCACTGGTGAAGCTGTACGCGCGGCCTGACTGCCATCTCTGTGACGAGGCCCGGGCCGGCCTCGAGTCGCTGCGTTCCGACGGCCTCGACTTCGAACTGGAGGAAGTTGACATCAACTCGGATGAGTCCCTGCTGAAGCGATATGTGGAGCGGATCCCGGTGGTCGAGGTAAACGGCGAGATCGTCTCCGAGCTTTGGCTCGACACGGACGGGCTGCGGGCAAGGCTCGATACCTTGTCCGGATGATCGAAGACGGGGCGGCCGGGACCGCTGAGGAGCAGCAGGCCTCCGAGCTCACCGACGGAGATCGCCTTTCTCTAGGGGTCGCAGCGCGACTCTCCCGCTATCTGCAGGTGCTGACCCAGGCGCGAAAGATGGGGAAGGACACGATCTCCTCACAGGAGCTCTCGGACTACACCCACATCAACTCGACTCAGATCCGCCGCGACCTCTCTGGCTTCGGCAAGTTCGGCAAGCGGGGCGTCGGCTACAACGTCGAGTCGCTGGTCCGGGAGATCAGGAAGATCCTGCGCACAGCCGGCCAGCACAACATCGCCCTCTTCGGCGC
>DASXSZ010000081.1:0-8967 GCA_036505735.1 Solirubrobacterales bacterium | reverse complement strand
AAGTACCTGCTGCTCACCTCGCGAAACGTCGGCGCCGACGAGGCGCTCCGCATGGGACTCGTCCACCGGGTGGCTCCCGCAGCCGCCACCGAGGAGGCGGCGCTGGGGCTGGCCGCCGAGGTCGCGGCTCACCCCCCCGAGGCTGTGGCACGCCTCAAACAGATGCTTCACCGCTGGGATGGAGTGCTGGAGCGCTCGGCCGATGAGGGCCGTGGCCAGGTGGAGTGGCAGCGCACGGGGCCCGGCCTGCCCCATAACCGGGGTTAGGCGAGGACCCACATCTCCTTGAATGGCAGCTTCAGGTGCCATGTCGTCTCGGCCCCCTTCGGCAGCGCTGCCATGTCACCGGGTTTGAGCTCCAGGGTGGGGCCGCCGGTCACCTCTATGCGCGCCTCACCCTCGAGGACGAGAAGCACCTCGGTCGCGGGCAGAACCCAGACCGGCAGATCCGCGTTCGCGTTCTCGCCGACGCGAGTCAGGCCCGCCCGCTGACCACCTCTGTCGAAGAGGACATGCTCCTCGGCGCCACCCCCGACTTCGGGATCTGGCTGGAAGTCCTCGGTCGAAACGTTGGATACAAAGACCCCCGGATGCACCTCCATGAGAGCTCCTTCCTCTTCTAGGTGTGGCAGACCGCTTCGACGTTGTGGCCGTCCGGGTCGAGCACGAACGCGCCGTAGTAGGTCGCGGTGTACTCCGACCTCGGGCCAGGCCGTCCGTTGTCGCGGCCGCCGGCGGCCAGGGCCGCGGCATGGAATGCGTCGACCTGTTCCCTGGTGTCGGCCGCGAAGGCGATGTGGAGCTGGCCGCCGACCTCGTATTCCTCTGAGATCGCGAAATCGTTGGCCTCCTCCAATCCGAAGGAGATCCCGCGATGGGCCTCGCTCCATTCGCCGATCTCCCGGAAGCCGAGCGGCTCGAGCGCTTGCATGTAGAAGCGCCGGCTGGTCTCCAGGTCGGAAACTCCGACGGTGAGGTGGTCGATGATCACACGCCGAGTCGGCACGGCTGTTCACCGTACCGAGACCGCGCTGCCTGCCGACCCTCAGAAGATCCTGGTCAGCAGCCAGATGACGACCAGTATCACGATCACGAGCCCGATCCATCCAAGAGAACAGTCGTCCGAGTGGCCCCGCAGGCGGCGGCCGCTAGGATCGAACGAGGCCGGGCCAGTGCCCGGCGGAGGACCCGGATCGGCTGATCCGGGCGTTTGTCGTGCCCGATTGACATGTCCCTGAGACCCCTACTCGAGATCGCTAACCAGAACGAGCGCCTGCGCGCGCTCCGCGGCGCCCTGGGCGCATCCGAGGGCATCGTGGACGCGTACGTCTCGGCCGCTCTGCGGCCTTACCTGCTTGCCGCGCTCTTCGACGGTGGGGACGGCGCCGCCCCGGGGCCGATCGTGGTGGTCGCGGCGGACGATCGCTCGGCGCGTGACCTGGCCGGCGATCTGAAGGCTTTCCTGGCGCCGCGCGCGGTCCGCATCTACCCGTCACGCGGCACGACCTTCGAGTCCCATCTCGATCCACCGCCTCACCTGGCCGGCCTCCGAATCGGCGCGCTCAACGCCCTCTCCGACCCGACCGCGGTCGTGGTGGCCAGCGCGATCGCCCTTGCCGAGAAGGTGCCCGATCCCAAGCTGCGGCCGGAGACGCTGGCGCTGCACCGCGGCGAGAGCGTCGACCTCGACGACGTGACGCTCCTGCTCGCGGATGCGGGCTACGAGCGGACCGACCAGGTCGAGGAGCGTGGCCAGTTCGCAGTGCGCGGAGGCATCCTCGACGTCTATCCCGCCACCGAGGAGCAGGCGATTCGCGTCGAGCTATTCGGCGACGAGATCGACTCGATGCGGCGCTTCTCGGTCTTCACCCAGCGCTCCCTCGGGGACGCCGAGCGCGTCGAGCTCGCGCCGGCGGCCGAGCTCTCCGCCGAGCACCGTGATGTTGTCGGGATGCGAGGGCGCGCCGCAGCCGAAGGCGAGGCGCGACCCGTTTTGTCGAGCTTCCTGGCCGCCCTGGACCTGGTGCCCGCCGAGGCCCTCGTCGTGATCGCGGCCGCCCAGGAGATCCCCGGGGCGCTGCACGACCACTGGGAGGACGTAACCGCGACGATCCACGAGGGGGACGCCCGGAGGTTCTACGTGGACGTGGCCGGACCGCTTCAGGCCCGGGCGGGGCTCTCGCTGGGCGCCGACGCCGGGCAGGAGCACTCGTTCAGGGCCCAGCGGGCCGAGTTCCCCTCCCGGACGCTGGGCGAGGCGGAGGCCGAGCTCGAGAAGCTGACCCGGTCCGGATACCGGACGGTGGTCTCCTTCGAGGGCAGGGGGGAGGCCGAGCGGGCCCGCTTCAACCTGAGCCGCCTCGACGTCCCGTTCCTCGCGGACACGCCGCCTGAGGAGCCCGGCGTGAGCTTCGCGGAGGCGCGGCTCCGGGAGGGCTTCCTGGCGCCCGAGTTGCAGCTCGCCGTGATCCCCCAGCGCCGCCTGGTCCATCGCCGCCGCGCCGCGGCGCCGGTCTCCGCCCGGGCGCGGCTGGCCGCGGCGATCGAGCTGCGCGTCGGCGACTACGTGGTGCACGAGGACCACGGCGTGGCGCGCTTCTCCGGCTTCGACACCAAGACGCTGGCCGGCGTCACCCGCGACTACCTGGAGCTCTCCTACCGCGGGGGCGACCGGGTCTTCGCTCCGACCGACCAGCTCGCCCGGATCAGCCGCTACGTCGGCGCCGACGGCGACGAGCCCCAGCTCAGTCCGCTCGGCGGCAAGCGCTGGCAGAACATGAAGTCGCGGGCGCGGCGCGCCGCGCACGCGATGGCGGGCGAGCTGATCAACCTCTACGCCGAGCGCCAGGTCCGCAAGGGCCACGCCTTCGCTCCGGACGGCGACATGCAGCTCAGCTTCGAGGCGGCGTTCCCCTATCGGGAGACGGCCGACCAGATGGACGCGATCGACGCCGTCAAGGCCGACATGGAGTCCGAGCGGCCGATGGACCGTCTGATCTGCGGCGACGTGGGTTACGGCAAGACCGAGATCGCGCTGCGCTCCGCGCACAAGGCGGTCGCCGACGGCAAGCAGGTGATGATGCTGGTGCCGACCACGATCCTCGCCCAGCAGCACTTCGGGATCTTCCGGGAGCGCTTCGCCGAGACCGCCTTCATCATCGAGATGGTCTCCCGGCTGCGGAAGCCGGCCGAGGTCAGGGAGGTCCTGGAGCGCTTCCGCGAGGGCCGGGTCGACGTCCTGATCGGCACCCACCGGCTGCTCTCCCGGGACGTCCGCGGCAAGGACCTCGGGCTGCTGATCGTGGACGAGGAGCAGCGATTCGGCGTCCGCCAGAAGGAGCTGCTCCGCCAGCTCAAGCTCAAGGTCGACGTCCTCTCCCTCTCAGCGACACCGATCCCGCGGACCCTCCAGATGTCCCTGGCGGGCCTCCGTGACATCTCGGTGATCGAGACGCCGCCCGAGGGGCGGAAGCCGGTGCGCACCCACGTCGGTCCCTACGACGAGGACCTGGTCCGGCGCGCCATCGACCGCGAGAAGGAGCGAGGCGGCCAGGTCTTCTTCCTTCACAACCGGATCGACTCGCTCCACGAGACCGCCGAGCGCCTCCGGGCTCTCTGCCCAGGAGTCCGCTTCGCCGAGGCGCACGGTCAGATGGACGAGCTGGAGCTCGAGGCGACCATGCTCGCCTTCGTCTGTGGGGAGCACGACTGCCTGGTCGCGACCACGATCATCGAGTCCGGGCTCGACATCCCAAGCGCGAACACGCTGCTGGTCGAGAGGGCGGACCAGCTCGGACTGGCGCAGGCGTACCAGATCCGCGGGCGCGTCGGGCGGAGTCGCGAGCGCGCCTTCGCCTACTTGCTCTATCCGTCGGCCGAGTCCCTCACTCCCGAGGCAGCCGCCCGGCTCGCGACCCTCTCCGACAACACCGAGCTCGGCTCCGGCTTCCGGGTGGCGATGCGCGACCTGGAGATCCGCGGCGCCGGCAACCTGCTGGGCGATGAACAGTCCGGGCACGTCGCGGCGGTGGGCTTCGAGCTCTACTGCCAGATGCTTGAGGACGCGGCCGAGGAGCTTCGTGCCGGGGTGGAGGAGCTACCCGTCGAACCCCGCGAGCCGGTGCGCATCGACGTCGACGTCGACGCCTACATGCCGGTCGACTACATCCCCTTCGAGGCGGCCAAGATCGACGTCCACCGCCGGGTGGCCGCCGCCCGGGAGCCGGGCGAGCTGCGCGCCCTCCACGAGGAGCTCGAGGACCGCTTCGGGGCGCTCCCGGAGTCGGTCGCCAACCTGCTCGACCTGCAGCGTGCCCGGATCGCCCTGGGCGACGCCGGCGCGCGCTCGGTGGAGTTCCGCGCCGGCCGCCTGCGGGTCTCGCCGATCGAGCTCGACTCGGAGCGCGTCGGCGCCCTCAACGAACGCGTCCCCGAGGCCATCTACCAGTGGCGCGAGCGCACGATCGCCGTGCCCGTGCCTGAGGATGCGGGCGCGCGGCTGGGCGCGCTGCTCGCCCTGGCCGACGGTCTCGGGGCGGCCGCGGTAGCCGCCACCCCCGCAGCCGCCGGGCCCTAGGCCCTTAGAACCGACTTAGGGGCGTCCGGTTATGCTGCCGCCCCTGTGAACCGCGGATTCGTCTCCAAGCGGAACCTCGCGATCATCTTCGGAGTCGCGCTGGTCGCAATGGTCGTGATCGTCGGTGTCGCCGTCGGCGTCGGCCACCCGAACGTGCCGTCCGACGACGTGGCCGTGATCGACGACAGCAGCATCGACGTGCCGGGCCTGGTCGACAGCGGCCACATCAGCAAGGCGAACTTCAACCGCTTCCTGCTGCAGACGGCGAAGCAGAACGGCCTGCAGTCGGTCCCCCAGCCGAGCGATCCGCAGTACAAGCAGCTCAAGGACCAGGGGATGCAGAGCGCGCTCCAGATCGCCTGGATCGTCGGTGAGGGGCAGAGGCAGGGTCTCACCTTCACCGACACCCAGATCAACCAGTCGCTGCAGCAGATCAAGTCCCAGTTCAAGACCCAGGCCGAGTACGAGAAGGCGCGAGACCAGGCGGGCCTGACCGAGGCCGACGTCGTCGAGCGGGCCAAGCTGCAGCTGATCCAGAACAAGATCCAGGACAACATCAACAGCAGCGTCGGCACCCCGTCCGACAGCGACGCCCAGGCCTACTACGACGCCAACAAGAGCCAGTTCACCCAGCCGGAGAGGCGCACGATCCGGATCGTCCAGAACAAGGACGCCCACCAGATCGACCTCGCCTACCAGGCGCTCCGTACGGACGACTCGGCGGCGAACTGGAAGAAGGTCGCGGCTCAGTACTCGACCGATCCGACCTCGAAGGCCAAGGGCGGGCTCCGCAGCGACGTCGTCCGGGGCTCCTTCCAGCAGCCGCTCGACGGCGACATCTTCGAGGCGCCCGTGGGCCAGCTCAAGGGTCCGGTCCCCACCTCGACCGGCAACTTCGTGTTCGAGGTCGAGTCGATCACGCCCGCGAAGCTCCAGGGGCTCGATGACACCGTCAGTTCGACGACCGGCGGGGCGCCGGCGAGGCTCAGGGACCAGATCAAGCAGCAGATCAGGTCCCAGAAGCAGCAGGACGCGCTCTCGGCCTTCGGCACCGACTTCCGCGACTACTGGACCAGCCTGACCCAGTGCGCGGGCGATTACCTGGTCAGCGGCTGCGACAACTTCAACGGCGGTGGGCCGACGTGCGATCCCGCCAAGCTCGCTCCCGCGCAGACCGGGGGCCAGAGCCAGGGCTGCCCGGCCCCCGTGTTCGCCAGCTGCCAGGAGAGCTCGGCGGCGCAGGGCGGCACGAGCGGCCAGCTGCAGTGCACGGGCTCCGGGCCGACCCCGGGCGAGCCGGGATCGTTCACGCCTTTCGTCACCACCTCCGCGGGGGCCCCGCAGGGTCCGCACCCCGCCGGATCGGGCACGAGCGCGGCGCCGAATGGGATCCAGGGACTGCAGAGCCTCGGCGGCCCCTAGCGGACCCATAGCGACGCCGCGCTACCTCGAAGCACTCCGCCACCTCGATGAGGTCACCCGGCGCCTGCGCCGCGAGTGTCCCTGGGACCGGGAGCAGGACGCGCGCTCGATCGTGCCCCACACCGTCGAGGAGGCCTACGAGCTCGCTGACGCCGCGAACCGCGGCGACGCGGAGGCGATGGTCGACGAGCTCGGGGACGTCCTCTTCCAGGTGCTCTTCCTCTCGCTCCTGCTCGAGGAGCGCGGCGAGGGGGACCTCGCCGCGGTGGCCGAGTCATGCGCGGCGAAGCTCATCCGGCGCCACCCGCACGTCTACGGCGATCGCGACCTGGAGACGGCGGGCCAGGTGCTCGCCCAGTGGGAGGAGATCAAGCGCGAGGTCGAGGCCGGGGGCGAGAGCGAACCGCTCGAGGGGCTACCGGAGAACCTCCCCGCGCTGCTCTACGCCCGCAAGGTGATGCGGCGGGTCGATCCGGAGGGAGCTTCCTCGGGCGCCAAGCCGGGCGGCCCCCGATCCGATCCCGAGACGCGGGCCGACGCCGAGCAGCTGATCGGCGATCTCCTGCTCGAGGCGGTCGCGATGTCCCGCCGGCTCGGGGTCGACCCGGAGCTGGCGCTGCGGCAGGCGACCAAGAGACTGGTCGATTAGCGTTCCCGATTGGTGCACTGATGGCGGCGATCGATTGGATCCACGGGCGGCAGGTGCTCGACTCGCGGGGGAACCCGACGGTCGAGGTCGAGGTCGTGCTGGACACGGGGGCGGGGGGCCTGGCGATCGTGCCCTCCGGTGCCTCGACGGGGGAGTACGAATGCGTCGAGCTGCGAGACGGAGGCGACGAGTGGGGAGGCAAGGGCGTCGGTGTGGCCGTCTCGCATGTGAACGGCGAGGTCGCGGCTGCGCTGCGGGGCGATGACCCGGAGGACCAGCAGGCGCTTGACCGGAAGATGATCGACCTCGACGGGACGCCCAACAAGGGCCGGCTCGGCGCCAACGCCATCCTCGGCGTGTCGCTGGCGGTGGCCAAGGCCGGCGCGGCCCATGCCGGGCGGCGGCTGTATGAGCACTTCGCGGAGCTCTATGCGGCGACCGGCGCCAAGGACGCCGGCCCGGCGGAGCTGCTGCCGGTGCCGATGATGAACGTGCTCAACGGCGGTGTCCACGCCGACAATGCGGTCGACTTCCAGGAGTTCATGATCGTCCCCGCCGGAGCCTCTACCTTCGCGAAGTGCCTGCGGACCGGCGCGGAGGTCTACCACGCGCTCAAGGGAACGCTCAGCAAGAAGGGGCTCTCCACGGGCGGCGGCGACGAGGGCGGCTTCGCCCCGGACCTCGAGTCCAACCAGGCCGCGCTCGACTTCCTGATCGCGGCGATCGAGGAGGCCGGCTACGCGCCGGGCGAGGACCTGATGATCGCCCTGGACCCGGCGACCAGCGAGATCTATATCGACCGGAAGTACGTCCTCGAGCATGAGGGTCGCACCCTCACGTCGGAGGAGATGGCCCAATACTGGCACGACATCCGCGCCCGCTTCCCCGTCGTCTCGATCGAGGACGGCATGGCCGAGGAGGACTGGGACGGCTGGAAGGCGCTCACCGAGAAGATCGGCGATCTCTGCCAGCTCGTCGGCGACGACCTCTTCGTCACCAACCCGGAGCGCCTGCGGCGCGGAATCGACATGGGCGTCGCCAACTCGATCCTGATCAAGGTCAATCAGATCGGCACGCTCACGGAGACGCTGGAGGCGATCCAGGTCGCCCGCGACGCCGGTTACACCACGGTCATCTCGCACCGTTCCGGAGAGACCGAGGACACGACGATCGCCGACCTCGCGGTCGGCACCGGGGCGGGTCAGATCAAGACCGGCGCACCGTCACGCACGGACCGGGTGGCGAAGTACAACCGCCTGCTGCGGATCGAGGAGGAGCTCGGCGACCGGGCGAGGTTCCTCGGCGCCGACGCATTTCAGCGGACGCCGTCGGCTCGCTAGGACTGGGCCACCAGCTTCCACTCGCTCGGGGTGAACTCGGCCACGTGCTCCTGCACCGGCCCCATGTACTCCTTGAACGCCGGGTCGCTCTTCCAGGCCTGCATCGCCTCGGCGCTCTCCCATGGCGCGAAGCTCAGGTATCGCCCGGGCTCGCTCATGTCCTCGGTCAGCCGCGCCGGACCGGCCCCCGGCATCGTGCTCAGCCAGCGGGCGAATTCCGTCCAGGCCTCGACGAACTCCTTCTCCTCGCCCTCCTTCGCCTTCCAGGAACCGCTCGAGTAAACCTCGCTCATCTCGCTCCCTCTTCCCGTCGCCTGCGTGGTTGAGGCGAGTATCCGCGATGTCGTATGGCGCTGCAAGCCGCCAGGAATGGGGGGTCGGGCGGCGAAGCGGTAGGCATGAGCAGCAGGGCATATGCCGCCCCGAGGCGGGCCCCGCGGCGCCGCGTCAGGCGCCGGGTCGGGCCGAGCCGGATCCGCTGGGACCGGGTCGGCCGAATCGCCCTGGTCCTCGTCCTCTTCGGGGTGATGGTCTCCTATCTCAACCCGCTGGTGAACCTGCTGGAGGCCTGGCAGGGCTCAAAGTCGAGCGAATCGCAGCTCGCGCAGCTCAAGCAGGAGAAGATCGAGCTGACCCGGCAGCTGCGGGAGGCCTCGAGCCCCGCCACGCTGGAGCGGGAGGCGCGCCGCCTCGGCATGGTGCGGCCGGGCGAGCACGCCTACGTCGTGCACCGCCTGGGCGACTGATCTGCGCTTAAGCGACCTGCCCTTTAGTGCCCGGATATGATTCCGCGCCTGCGCGCAGGCCATCAGGCCGCGCGTTTTTGTGTGACTTGAGCCGATGAGTACGAGCCGGTACCTGCTCGGCGCGGCGGAGCTGGCGGTGATCGCGACCGCTCTCGGCCTAGGCGCCTACCACCTGCGAGCCCTGCTCGCGCCAGCCTGGATGGGGGCGCTGGCGCGCCTTGCCGAGGTCGTGAT
>DASXSZ010000080.1:0-39998 GCA_036505735.1 Solirubrobacterales bacterium | reverse complement strand
CTAATGCGGTTTTTGGAGGGCTACGGATCGGGGACGATGACCGTCACATGAGTGCGCGCGATCGGCGTGCCGCGCGAGAGGGGGAGGCTCATGCGGCCACCAGAAATTCGAATACCCGTGAGAGCTTCATCGTGGGTGTTGGCGCGCCCGGTGCGCTGCTGGCCGGAGCCGCGATCGTCTTCGTAACGCTGGTCGGACTGGTCTCCTTCAACGTCTGGCCGTCCCATACCGGCGGCACGGCGGACGGCAACCTCGAGCTCTCGGCGGCGAGAGCCACGGGCTCGAGCGGATCGGATTCTCCCGTCAGCGCCGCCACCGCCCTGCCGGCTTCGGCCACGCCGGTGACCGGAAGCTCGGGCGGCGGCGGAAAGGGTGGGGGTCACCATGACGGCGGCTCGCACGCTCGCCATCCCGCCGCATCGGCTTCCGGACCGACGCCGAGCACGCCACCTTCTTCGCGCGGGGGCCCGGACGACACCGGGGGCTCCGGCAACGCCCAGGGCGGCGCACCCAATAGAGACACGGGCCGGCAGACGTCGCGGGGATCCGACGGTGGTCATGGGCAAGGCCAGGGGCAGGGACCGGACCCCTCGGCGACGCACGGGCCCAGTCAGCCCCACGGCAAGGCAAACGGGCAGAAGCAAACGAAGAACTAGCGGCCGCGGAGCTCGCGCTCCATCCAGCCCAGCGCCGTCGCCTGCAGCTCGGGGTCGTGCTGCACGGTGGTATGCGCGCCGCCCGGCACGATCACCAGCTCGCGCGGCTCACCCGCATGCTCGTAGAGCTCGGCCGAATGCTCGCTCGGTATCTGGGTGTCGCCCTCGGCGTGCATCAGGATCAGCGGCCTCCCGGAGATCCGCTCCACCGCGACGCGGACATCCTGTGCGGTGAGCCACGCCTCCAGGTCGAGCGGATCGCCGACGCGCATCTCGAAACGGCCACGCCGTACCCCCGCCGCGAGGTGGTCCTCGCTCGCCGGGCAGATGGCGATGACGCCCGCTATCTCCCGGGCGACCGACGCGGCGCAGATCGCGAGGAAGCCGCCCAGGCTGGATCCGCGGACGATGACCCGGCGCGGGTCGACCCCGCTATGCGCGCCGAGCAGCTGAACCATCGCGATCACGTCGTCCACAGCGGCGCCCGACATCTCGCCCTCGGACTCGCCATGTCCCGTGAGGTCAAAGGTGACCGCCGCCCATCCGCTTGCCGTGGCGATGCGCGCGAAGTCAGCGTGGTTTTCCTTCCTGGAGCCCGCGCCGTGTACGACCACCACGCCGGGCCAGCGAGGGGCGGGCACCCCGCGGGTCGGCTCGCCACGCTCGCTCTCGTCGGCAGCACCCATCGCGTCGGGAAGCCAGAGCGCGTAGGCGAGCCCCTTGTGACGGTCCTCCCGGTCGGGGCGCCGGGGCGGAGAGCGCTCCATTGCGGGCATTCTCGCCGTTCCCGTCAGAATTGCCTCTCCTCATGAACCAGAGCGCGGACAGCTCCGGCTCCGTCGCCGCGACCGACGCAGTCGCCGCCTCGCCGGTCTACCCGGCCGGGTCGCGCGTGAACGATCGCGGGCACCTGGAGATCGCCGGCTGCGACCTGGTCGATCTGGCGGAACGCTTCGGGACACCGGCCTACGTCTACGCCGAGGACGACATCCGGCGGCGGGCGGCGGAGTACGTGCGGGCTTTCAGCGATCGCACCTCCTCCTTCGAGGTGATCTACGCCAGCAAGGCGCTGCCGTGCACAGCCGCTTACCGGGTGATGAGGGAGGAGGGGCTCTCCGTCGATGTCGCCTCCGGGGGCGAGCTCCACATGGCGCTGGCGGCCGGTTTCGATCCCGCCAGGATCCACCTGCACGGCAACAACAAGACCGAGGTGGAGCTGCGCTACGCCTTCGAGGCCGGAGTCGGCCACCTCATCCTCGACTCGTTCGACGAGATCGCCCTAGCCGACAGGCTCCTCGATCGCCCACAGCGAGTGCTGATCCGGATCACTCCGGGGATCAGGCCCTCCACCCACGACTACGTCCAGACCGGCCAGCTCGACTCCAAGTTCGGCTTCGGCCTCGCCGACAACCTCGCCGAGCAGGCGGTGGAGCGTGTGCGCGAATCCGCGAACCTCGAGCTCGTCGGGCTGCACGCTCACATCGGCTCCCAGATCTTCGAGCTCGAGCCCTACGTGAAGGCGATCGAGGTGATCGCTGACTTCTGCGAGGGGGTGGACCTCGAGCCGGAACTGCTCAACGTCGGTGGCGGGCTCGGCATCGCCTACCTGGACTCCGATGAGCCGCCCTCGATCGAGGACTACGTCGAGGTCAAGGTCCGCGGTGTGCAGAGCGTCTTCGATCCCGCACCCCGGATCCTCGTGGAGCCGGGCCGCTCGCTGGTCGGGAACGCGGGCGTGACCTCCTACCGGGTGGGGACCGTGAAGGAGATCCCGGGCGTGCGCACCTACGTCGCCGTCGACGGGGGGATGTCGGACAACCTCCGGCCGATGCTCTACGGCTCGCGCTACGAGGCGGTGATCGCCGATCGCGCGGGCGAGACGCCGGACATCCTGGCGACGATCGCCGGCATGCACTGCGAGTCGGGAGACGTCCTGGTCCGGGACACCGAGCTGGCCGCCCCGCGGGTCGGCGACGTGCTGGTCACACCGGCCACCGGCGCGTACGGCTACGCGATGGCGAACAACTACAACGGGGTGCCACGGCCCCCGGTGCTCTTCTGCCACGAGGGCGAGGCGAGGGTGGTCGTCCGCCGCGAGACGTGGGACGACCTGCTCGCCCGGGACGAGTGATGAGCGAGATCGTTCACGTCGGGATCCTCGGCAAGGGGACCGTGGGGGGCGCCTTCCGAGAGCTGCTCGAGGACCGCGCCGACATGGTGGAGGAGGTCTCGGGCCGGCGCCCGAAGGTCACCGGCACACTGAGCCGGAAGGACGGTGACTTCGACGAGATCCTCGCCGCGAGCGACATCGTGGTCGAGCTGATCGGCGGCGTCGACCCGGCGCTCGACTACGTCACCCGATCGCTGCGCGAGGGGCGCCATGTGGTCACCGCCAACAAGCAGCTGCTGGCTCAGCATGCGGAGGAGCTCGTCGCGGCTGCGCGGGAGGGCGGGGCGCAGCTCCGCTTCGAGGCCGCCGTCGCCGGCGCGATCCCGGTGATTCGCGTGGTTCAGGAGAGCCTCGGCGCGATCCCGATCGAGAAGGTGTTCGGGATCGTCAACGGGACGACCAACTACATCCTCACTGAGATGGCCCGAGGCGGGCTCTCCTACGAGGAGGCCCTGAAGCGGGCGCAGGACCTGGGCTACGCCGAGGCGGACCCGACCGACGATGTCGGCGGCGCGGACGCCGCGGCGAAGATGGCGATCCTCGCCCGGCTCGCATTCGGCGCGCCGGTGAGGCTCGACGATGTCCCATTTGAAGGCATCGAGGAGATCAAGCCCGACGACCTGGCCTACGCGAAGGAGCTCGGCCTCTCCCTGAAGCTGCTCGGCGTGGCCGAGCGGGTGGGGGACGACGCGATCAGCGTCCGGGTCTTTCCCTGCTTCCTGTACCCCGGCCATCCCCTCTCGCCGATCGAGGGCCCATTCAACGCGGTGATGGTCGAATCGCCGGCGATCACTGAGATCACGATGTCGGGACCTGGCGCTGGCGGACGGGAGACCGCCGCCGCCGTACTCGGCGATGTCGTCTCGGTGATCGGCGGCGGCTCCCCCCTGTTCGAGGAGAACGCGAAGCTCAAGATCGCCAGGGACGTGGAGATGGCGTTCTACCTCCACCTCGAGGTGGACGACCGGCCTGGTGTGCTGGCGCAGATCGCCGAGGTGCTCGGCGACAACCAGGTCTCGGTGCGCAGCGTCGTCCAGCGCGGCCTCGGCGGAGAAGCTCAGCTGATCATGGTCATGCACCCGGTCAGCGAGAAGCGCTTCTCCGCTGCTCTGAAGAAGATCGGCAAGCTCGACTTCCTGCGCTCGCGGCCGCGCTCGATCAGGGTCATCGAGGAGGAGTTCGGCTAGGCGCGGTCGGCGACGGAGCTGGGGACCGGGCGCCCCTCCAGGTCCGCCAGGGCAAGGAGGGGAGCGGTGAGCCGCTCGGGGTCCGGGATGGCCGCGAAGAACTCGCCGTCCGCCCGCTCGACAACCCCGATCGCCTTCACCGCCAGCCGCTTTCCGGCCGGGGTCAGATCGAGCTCAATTGCCCTGGAGTCATCGGGGTGTCGCCGGCGGGCCAGGAGCTTCTTGCGCTCGAGCGCGCGAACGACCTGAGAGGTCATCATCGGGTCCGTACCCGCCTGCGCGGCGAGCGCCCGCTGAGTTGGGCGCTCGCCGCGCTCGTGCACCAGCCACCAGAGGACCGCGAGGAGCACGAATTGGACGTGGGTGAGCTCGAGCGGCCGCAGCGCCTCAGCGATCAGCCGCTGCCAGCGGAGCGTGGCATGCCAGAGGAGGAATCCCGGGCTGAGTGGCGCCTGCTCCGGCGTCACGAGCTCTCGCTTTCCGCCTCGGCGAGCGCCGTGAAGCGCGAGACTGACCCGGGCACGTCGGGAATGATCTTGTCCCCGAACTCGTCGAAGAGCTCGTTCGCCGCGGGTCCGTCCATCGTCACCCGCTGCCGGACGACCAATCCGCCCCGGGACGGGACGACATCGTGGTCGAAGCGGAGTACGGCGTCGCCGATCGACGTCTCATCGCTGTAGCCGACCCCGGGCTCCGCGCGGGTGATCGTGAAGGGAAACGCATCCATTCCCTGGGGCCGCAGCGATCCCACTGAGCCGGTCTCAAACTCGCCCTCCAGGGTGACCTCCTCGAGGTCGGTGTCCCAGCGCGACCAGTTTGAGACGTCGCTCCAGAGCCTCCAGATCGTGTCGGGCTCAGCAGTCGTCGGATGGCTGTACTCGAAGGTCCACATCTTGAGAGTCCTTTCATCTGCGCGATTACTATATGCGCACATATCATAGCCTTTTTGCCCCTCCCGGTCCGTCGCGACCGCGCAAGTCGGGGCCGGTCAGCGACACTACGGGCCGCCATGCCCACCCCGCTGATCGAGCGCTACCGGAGCCACCTTCCCCTCGAGGACGGGGACCCGGTCGTCACGCTCAACGAGGGCTCGACTCCGCTGATCCACTCGCCGAGGCTCACCGACCGGGTCGGCGCCGAGGTCTATCTCAAGTTCGAGGGCGCCAACCCGACCGGCAGCTTCAAGGACCGCGGCATGACCGTGGCGGTCTCGCGGGCGAAGGGGGCCGGCGCTGAGGCGATCATCTGCGCGTCGACCGGGAACACCGCCGCGAGCTGCGCCGCCTACGCCGCGCGCGCCGGGCTGCGGGGCGCGGTGATCGTGCCGGAGGGCAAGATCGCGATCGGCAAGCTAGCCCAGGCGCTGATGCACGGCGCCCGCGTGATCGCCCTGGAGGGGAACTTCGACCAGGCGCTCGAGATCGTCCGCAAGATCGCCGAGGAGCATCCCGTTGAGCTGGTCAACTCGGTCAATCCGTACCGGATCGAGGGCCAGAAGACCGCCGCCTTCGAGACCTGCGACGAGCTCGGACGGGCGCCGGCCGCGCTCGCCATTCCGGTGGGCAACGCCGGCAACGTGACCTCCTGGTGGGCGGGCTTCCAGGAGTACGGGGAGGCGCCGATCCTCTACGGCTTCCAGGCCGAAGGCGCCGCGCCGCTGGTCGAAGGGCACCCGATCTCAAAGCCCGAGACGGTCGCGTCAGCGATCCGGATCGGCAACCCGGCACGCTGGGAGGAGGCGATGAACGCCTTCACCGCCTCTCGCGGCAGGGTCGCGGCCGTCTCGGACGAGCAGATCCTCGAGGCCTACCACTGGGTCGCCTCGAGCGAGGGCGTCTTCTGCGAACCCGCCTCGGCCGCCTCGGTCGCCGGCCTGCTCGCCCACGGCCTGCCGGTGGCCGACGGGATGGACGTACCGGAGAGCGTCGTCTGCGTACTGACCGGCCACGGCCTCAAGGATCCGGACACTGCGCTCGGCAAGGCGCCCGCCGTCACCGGCTGCAAGGCCGAGGTGTCCGCCGTCGAGAAGGCGGTCTTCGACTAGGCGAAGATCCTCGGCTCGTAACCTGGATGCGTGGCATCCCCGCCTCGCATCGAGCTCCTCTGGTGGAAGGAGTGCCCGTCCTGGGAGCGGGCGCTCGAGATGTTGCGCGAAGCGCTGGAGGAGGCCGGGCTCGATCCCGACTCGATTGAGGTCCGCGAGATCGACACCGAGGAGTCGGCCGAGCGGGAGGAGTTCGTCGGTTCCCCCACGATCCGCGTCGACGGGCGAGACGTTCAGCCGCCAGTCGATGGGGAGCCGACCGGCCTCGCCTGCCGCGTCTATCGGCGGCGCGATGGCCGCACCTCGCCTCTGCCTGATCCGGAGGACCTGCGCGACGCCCTCCGACCGGCGGCCGCTCGCTGACGGATAGCCTCCGGGCGATGCCGATCGCGATCGGGGACAGGGCACCCGACTTCGAGCTTCCCGCCACCGACGGGGAGCGGCACCGGCTCGCCTCCGGACGTCCACCGGCAACCGTGATCTATTGGACCTGCAACCACTGTCCCTACGCCCTCGCCTGGCACCAGCGCATGCTCGAGGCAGCGCGCGACTACGCCGAGCGAGGGGTCCGCGTGCTCGCGATCAACTCGAACGACGCCGAGCGCTATCCCGCCGATTCTCTTGAGGCGATGGCTGAGCGGGTGGAGAGCGAAGGCGGCTGGCCCCATCCGTACCTGCACGACCAGACCCAGGAGGTCGCCGCCGCCTGGGGTGCGGAGCGTACGCCGGATGTATACGTGCTCGATTCGGATCTTCGGCTGCGCTACCGCGGGGCGCCCGACGCCGACTACGACGACCCCTCGCAGCGGGCGGCCTGGCTCCGCGACGCTCTCGACGCCGTGCTGGAGGGCCGCCAGCCTGAGCGTCCCGAAACCGAGCCCGTCGGCTGCACGATCAAGTGGCGGTGACCCGATGACCGCGCGACGACGGCTGGTGAAGGTACCGGCCTCATCGGCCAATCTCGGGCCGGGCTACGACGTGCTCGCGGCCGCGCTTGCGATGCACCTCGAGCTCGAGGTGGAGGAGGTGGGCTCCTTCTCCGTCGAGGCCGCAGGACTCGGGGTGCCTCTCGACCGCTCGAATCTGTGCGTGCGGGCCTTCGAGTCGCTGCGCCCCGCCGACGGGATCGCCTTCCGGATCAAGAGCGAGATCCCGCTCGCCGCGGGACTGGGCTCAAGCGCCGCTGCGATCGTTGCCGGTCTGCTCGCCGCCGACCACCTCTACGAGCTCGCCCAGGAGCCGGAGGACGTCTTCGTCAAGGCGGCCGAGATCGAGGGGCACCCGGACAACGTGGCTGCGGCGCTCTACGGCGGGTTCGTCCTCTGCGCCAACGACGACGGCTCCCTCACCTCCACGAGGCTCGACCCGCCCCAGGGGGTCGAGGCGGTCGTGGTCATTCCCGGCGAGCAGGTGCCGACCGAGGAGGCCCGCAAGGCCATCCCGGAGAAGGTGCCAGTGGCGGACGCGGTCGCGAACATCTCGGCCGCCTCGGAGCTCGTCCTCGGGATCCAGCGCTCCGATCTCACCCTGATCGGGCGCGGGCTCTCCGACCGCCTGCACCAGCCGCACCGGGCGCACCTCTATCCGCGCTCGATGGAGATCGTTCAGGAGGCCCCGCGGATGGGTGCGATCGGCGCGACGATCTCCGGGGCGGGGCCGACGGTGCTCGTCTGGACCTTCTGGCAGAGCACGGGCGGGGTGATGCAGAAGCTCAGCGAGCGGGTGGGGGACTGGGCCGAGGTCCGGCGGGTTCCCTTCTCGCCGACGGGCGCGGACGTGCCGGAGCTATGAGCTCTGCGGAGAACAGCTCGCTGTCGCTTTGGTCGGAGGACTCGTTCCTCTCCATCGCCTCGAAGGGCTCAGCCCTCTCGATCGGCTCGGTCGGCTCGTTCGCATCGATCGGCTCCATCGGATCGGCTGGATCCGCGTTCTCGGTCGCCTCGACGGGCTGCCTGAACTCGGTCATGTCGTTCGGCTCAGCTGGGTCGATCATGTCCGCCCGGGCGCGGGATTCGATCATGGGCGACCCAGAGCGCTCCGAAGCGGCGCTGCTCTCGGCCGGGATCCTTGCCGCCTGCGCCGCGGCGATCGCCGCCTGGGCCATTTACAGGCGTTAGAACGACGAACGGCCCACGGCCGCAGGGGTATGGCCTTTTTCAACAACTCAGTCGAGCAGGCCCACCTGGCGGAGGATCGAGACCGAGTCCGAATAGACGTCCTTGCGCTTGATCAGTCCGTCCTCGTAGGGGATCACGTCGACCCCGCGCCATTCGATCCTCTTGCCGGTCGGCTCGGCGGTCAGGTCGCCGCGGCGCATGGTGTTGGAGTGCGTGGCGCTGGCTGTCCATTCCTGCGTGACCACCCCGTCGCGGGCGTAGAGCCTGCGCGTCTCGAAGTGGAGGTCGGGCCAGCTCTCGAAGATCGCCGCGATGTGGTCCCTGACCTGCTCGCCGCGCGCCGACTCACCGGCGGTGTGGTTCTCGAAGACCATGTCGGGGGCGTGCATCGACATGATCGCGTCGAGGTCGTGGTCGTTCCACGCTTCGTTGTACCGCGCGATCGCCCGTTCAAGACTCTGCGCCGAGTCCTCTGCCACCAGCGGGAGAGGATATGTTCGGATCCAGGGAGAGACAAGGGGAATCGGAAGAGGAGGAGCTATGGCCGAGGGCTACACGATCAAGCACGTCGACGAGTTCGAGGAGATGGAGGGCAGCGGTGGCGCGACCTGGCGGCTCGCCCGCAAGACCCTGGGGGCGGAGTCCTTCGGCTTCAACGTCGTCGACATCGCGCCCGGCGGCCAGATCCCGGCCCACGACCACACCGGGGACAATCAGGAGGAGGTCTTCATCATCCTCGACGGCCAGGCGACGATCGTCACCGACGGCGAGGAGCACGACGCCCCTGCGGGCACCTACTGCCGCTACGCCCCGGAAGTGAACCGGACCATCCGGAACGAGTCGGACGCCCCCGTCCGCGCCCTCCTCATCGGAGTCCCGGTCGACAGCGGGTATCAGCAGATGCCCTGGGGTTAGGCGTCGGTCAGAGATCCGCGAGGAACGGGGGCAGTACACCCAAGCCGAAGTCCTCCACAAGCGACTCGGCGCCCAGCTCCTGAGCAATCGCCCAGGAGCGCGGCTTGCGGCTTACGAGAACTCTTCGAGCGAGCGCATCTGGCGGCGCAGCTCGTGATCCCGCTCGTTCGCCGGGACGCCCGACTCGCCGGTCACGGCCTCGTTGTG
Source organism: Solirubrobacterales bacterium (assembly GCA_036505735.1). Lineage (GTDB taxonomy): Bacteria > Actinomycetota > Thermoleophilia > Solirubrobacterales > 70-9 > DASUPK01. Next base: position 30,702 of record DASXSZ010000080.1, on the reverse strand, counting down.
CCTGACATCGGCGATCGCCCGGAAGCGCTCGGTCTCCGAGCCCGGGGTGGATGATTTATCCCCGGCCCCTTGCTCCCCCGTCTCTGCCTTGTTCTGGTTCTTCATCCTTCTCCGTGCTTCCCGTGCCACTGCGATCCCAGTTCCCGAGCTAGTTGTACCAGGTTTGTGAGCGTTCGCTTAACACTATTTAGAACCGCTCACCACGCTGAAAGTAGCGCTGCAGGTGGCCGGATCTTCCGTTCAGCGGGTTCCGCAAATTGCGGGCAAACCGGAACAGGTCCCAGTCAAGACCGACAAGAGGCCGTGTAGGCCGCCGCCTATACTTTCCGGCTCCGTCGGTCCTATCCCGTCGCGCGCCCGCTCGAAGAAGGCGCGGAACCGGAGCCCAATTGAAGAACTCGTCCCCAGAGCGTGTGCGCTTCTCCCCTGAGCGCGCTTATCGCCCCCGCGTCTCACCGCCGAGCGTGGAGGACAAGGATGCCTGCGCGATCTACGCGTCGGTCCGCCGCGACGCGACCTCGAGCCACGAGCCGGTCACCCTCGCTCTCGAATCCCTGCAGAAGATGCTCCACCGCGCCGGCAACGTCGACGGCGAGGGCGACGGCTGCGGCCTGCTGGTCGACATCCCGACCAAGATCTGGGCCGAGGAGGTCCGCCAGGGCGGGCACAACCCGGCCCTCGCCCTGGACGACGCCTTCGCGGTCGCGCAGGTGTTCGTCGAGCGATCCCACGACATCGAGAAGATCCGCCACGGCGCCCGGGAGCTCCTCGGCAAGGCCGGCTTTCGGATCCTCGCCGAGCGGGTCGGCGCCGTCGACTCGGCCGCGCTCGGCCCCACAGCCCGCGAGGAGGAGCCGCAGTTCTGGCAGTTCGCGGGCCTCGTGCCGGAGGCCGCCGACGCGGACCGCACCCTGTTCAACCTGAAGGTCGTACTGGAGGAGAAGCTCGGCGTCCACGTCGCCTCCTTCTCGGGCAGGACCTGCGTCTACAAGGTGATGGGCAGCCCCAAGGTCCTCGGCTCCTACTACGCGGACCTGTCGGACGAGCGCATGGAGACCATCGGCGCCTTCGGCCACAACCGCTACTCGACCAACACCTGGCCGTCCTTCACCCGGGTGCAGCCCTTCGGCGTGCTGGGGCACAACGGCGAGATCAACACGATCGAGCAGCTTCGGCAGGAGGCCCGGATGCTGAACGTGCCGATCGGCGAGGGCAACTCCGACTCGCAGGACCTGAACCGCACGATCGAGACTCTGGTCCGCCGCCACAGGCTCACGCTGGCCGAGGCGATGGAGATGGTCGTGCCCCCGATCGTCGACGAGATCGCAGGCCTGCCCAAAGAGCTCCACTCCTTCTATCTGTACCTGCGCCAGACGATGGGCCCGTTCGCTCAGGGCCCGGTGGCGCTGATAGCGCGCCACCGCGACGAGTGCGTGTTCTCCGCGGACGCGATGGGCCTGCGCCCCCTCTGGAAGCTCGAGACGCCGCAGGACTTCATCTTCAGCTCGGAGCCAGGGGTCGTATCGCTCGAGGAGATGGTCTCCGAGCCGCAGCCGATGGCACCGGGCGAGAAGTTCATGGTCCTGATCGACCGCGAGCACAAGCGCTCGACGCTGCATCCGCACGCGGAGATGCTGGTCCAGGTGCGGAAGCGCTGGCTGGCCCGCACCGGGGTCGACGAGGTGGCGCCCTACGAGCGTGCCCTGGAGACCGGCGGGCCGCTCGAGGGGCCGGAGATCCCGGGCTACACCGATGCCGGCCCCGAGGAGCCAGTCAAGGTCACCGACCGGGTGCTGGCCGGATTCGGCTGGCAGCGCGACGACGTGAAGCTGGTGCAGCAGATGGCCGACAACGGGGCGGAGCCGATCGGCTCGCTGGGATACGACGGCCCGCTGGCCGCGCTCTCACCCGAGCGCCAGAACCTGGCCGACTACTTCAAGGAGACGGTCGCCGTCGTCACCAACCCGGCGATCGACCGCGAGCGCGAGATCGAGCACTTCTCGACCCGCTCCGTGTTCGGCCGCCGGCCGTCGTTGGTTGATCCCTCCGCGGACACCCAGACGATCGAGACCGACTTCCCGGTGATCCTGGGAGGCCACCACGATCTGGCGCCCCTCCCGCACAGCTCCTACCGCCGGATCGCGAGCGAGCAGGGCACGTATGTGCTGGAGGACCTCTGGGCGGCCTTCGCCGATCGAGCCAAGGCGATCGACATCGCCCTGCTCGAGTCGGAGACGACGCAGGGCGCGATCGAGCGGCTGCGACAGGAGGCGGTGAAGGCGGTCAGCGAGGGCGCCGAGCTCATCGTGCTCACCGACCGCACCGTCTATGACGGCGAGCGTCGCTACATCGACCCGCACCTCGCCACCTCGGCGATCGACCAGGCGCTGAAGCAGTTCCAGGTCGGGCCCGATAAGGAGAACCTCCGCCGCCGCTGCTCGATCGTGCTGCGCTCGGCTGCGATTCGCAACGTCCACGACGTGATGGTCGCCCTCGGCCTCGGCGCCAACGGCGTCTGCCCGTACGTGATGGTCGAGGTGATCTGCGTCGACGACTACGAGAACGACGTCGCCAACCTCTGCGCGGCCCTGCGCAAGGGGATCGAGAAGGTGATCTCGACGATCGGCATCCACGAGGTCCGCGGCTACGCGCGCCAGTTCTCCTCGATCGGGATCAAGCCCGAGCTCGCCGAGATCTTCCAGACGGAGGCGTTCGCCTCGTCGGAGAAGGCCGGCGCAGGCTTCGCCCACCTGGACGCCGATACCGACGAGCGCCAGAAGATCCTCACCGGCGCCGAGGAGGCGAAGCCCGCGAAGACCTTCCGCTTCTATCCCAAGGTCTACAAGGCCGCGATCGCGACGGCAAACGGCACCGCGGACTTCCGGGAGTACTCGCAGAAGGTCCGCGAGCTCGAGGCGCAGAGTCCGATCTCGATGCGCCACATCATGGGCCTGCGCAGGGAGCCGGACCGCGATCCCGTCGACCCGTCGCAGGTGGATGCCTCGATCGGCCATCACGACTACCCCGTGGTGATCAGCTCGATGAGCTTCGGCTCGCAGTCCGAGCCCGCCTTCCGCGCCTACGCCGAGGCGGCGAGGGCGATCAACATCCTCTGCATCAACGGGGAGGGCGGGGAGATCCAGGACATGTACGGCAAATACCGCAAGTGGCGTGGGCAGCAGGTCGCCTCGGGCCGCTTCGGGGTCTCGGCCGAGATGCTCAATTCCTCCTACGTCGCCGAGATCAAGATCGGCCAGGGAGCGAAGCCCGGAGAGGGTGGCCACCTGCCCGGCAAGAAGGTCTCCGAGAAGGTGGCCGCGGCCCGGAACGCCACCCCCGGGACCGACCTGATCTCGCCGTCGAACAACCACGACCTCTACTCGATCGAGGACCTCGCCGAGCTGATCGACGAGCTCAAGACCGTGAACCCCGACCTGCGAGTCTCGGTGAAGGTCCCGGTGGTCCCAAACATCGGGACGATCGGCCTCGGCATCGCCAAGGCCGGCGCCGACATCATCACGCTGAGCGGGTTCGAGGGCGGCACCGGCGCGGCGCGCCAGCACGCGCTGCGGCACGTCGGACTGCCCTCCGACATCGGCACGCGCGCCGTGCACCGCGCCCTGATGGAGGCCGGCATCCGCAACCGGGTCGAGGTGTGGGCTGACGGCGGCTACCGCCACGCCCACGACATCGTGAAGCTGCACTGCATGGGGGCGAACCGGGTCGCCTTCGGCACGCTCGCGATGGTCTCCCTCGGCTGCACGATCTGCCGCGGCTGTCAGCTCGACACCTGCCACGTCGGGATCGCGACCCAGATCGAGACCGTCGAGCAGGCTCAGGAGCACGGGCTCAAGAAGTTCACACCCCAGGCAATCGACTCCGCCGCCGAGAGCTGCGCGCGCTTCTTCCAGGCGTTGGGCGAGGAGGTCAAGGAGGTCGTCGGCTCACTGGGCTACGACCGCGCCCAGGACCTGATCGGCCGCTACGACCTGCTCGAGCAGATCTCGCATGCCGACAGGATCGACCTGGCGCCGCTGATCACGCCGCTCGAGGAGTTCCTCGACCTCGAGCCGATCGATCTTCCCGTCGAGGAGGAGGCGCTGGTCGAGGCGCGCGCCGAGGCCGGCCTCGTCCGGGCCAAGCCCCTCCGGATGGAGCCCAAGCAGGCCTCCGCCGAGATCGCCCAGGTCGCCGATCGGGTGTTCGACGGCTCCTGCGTGAGCGTCGAGTTCCCGCGTCGCACCGATGCCCACGACCGGGTCCTGGGCGCCGAGCTCTCGGGCGCGATCGCCCGGGCCAGGATCTACGACGGCGCACCCGAGGGCACCGAGAACGACGAGCTCGCCGAGCTGGTCTTCAACGGCGGCTCGGTCGCCGGCCAGGGCTTCGGCGCCTTCAACGAGTGGGGCGTCACCTGCCGGGTCGAGGGCGGCGCCCAGGACGGGGTCGGCAAGACGATGCTGGGCGGGACCGTCTCGATCATGAAGGGCAAGAACGCAGACGGCCGCCGGGTGAACGGCTCGGTCGGCAAGTCCTTCGCCTACGGCGCCCAGCGCGGCCGCCTCTTCGTGCAGGGCTCTGCCGACTCGCGCTTCTGCATCCGGCTCTCCGGCGCGGACGTCGTGCTGGCGGGCGAGCCCGAGCAGCCGGTTGACGACTCGCAGGGCTGCGTCGTCGACCGCGCCAACGCCAAGGGCTTCGCCTTCGAGTACATGACCTCCGGCCGGGCGGTCGTGCTCGGCGACATCGGCCCCTGGGCCTGCGCCGGGATGACCGGGGGCCGGGTCTACGTCCGTATCGACGATGAGCTCAACTTCGACCGCGACGCGATCCAGCGCCGACTCGGCGAGGGCGCCAAGGTGACCCTCGAGGAGCTTGACGCCGAGGGCCAGCTCGATATCGAGGACCTGCTCGGCCACTACGCCAGCGAGCTGCGCGCCACCGACCAGGGCGAGGAGGCCGACAGGGTCCTGGGGCTCGCCGGATCCGCCAAGCAGAACTTCCTGATGATCATTCCCGAGAAGGTCCAGGCGGATCCGAGCATCTCCACCGAGTGATCGGGGCGCGCGACTGCGCGACCTGCGAGGCTAGGCGTCAGTCCGGGGGAGAAATGTCGTCAGAGCCAAGCAATCACGAGGACGCTGCCGCGGAGTCGGTGGCGGAGGAGGCCGTCACTCGGCTCGAGGACGTGCAGCGCGTCACCGACGCCGCGCTCGCCTACCTCGACCTCGACGACCTGCTCGCGGAGCTGCTCAATCGCGTCACTGAGATCCTGGAAGTCGACACCGCCGCGGTTCTCCTGGTCGAGGACGACGGCCGGACCCTCGCCGCCCGCGCCGCCAAGGGCCTCGAAGAGGAGGTCGAGGAGGGATTTCGTCTGCCCGTCGGCCGCGGGTTCGCGGGCCGTGTCGCCTTCCGGCGGGAGCCGATAGTGATCCCGGACCTCGAGCGCACGCCGGGCGAGGTGGTCAACCCGCTGCTGCGCGAAAAGCGGGTGCGGTCATTGCTCGGCGTGCCCCTGATCGTCGAGGCGGAGGTGATCGGCGTGCTTCACGTCGGCACGACCTCCGCGCGGGAATTCAGCGACGGCGACATCGAGCTGCTCCAGATGGTGGCCGACCGGGTCGCTCTTGCGATCGAGCGCTCCCGGCTCGCCGTCCAGAGCCAGATCGCGGAGACGTTGCAGCGCAGCCTGCTGCCGCGAAACCTGCCGCGGCCGCCCGGCCTCGCGCTGGCCGCGCGTTACCTGCCCGCCGCGCACGAGTCCGCTGTGGGCGGCGACTGGTACGACGTGATCGAGCTCAGCCCGCGCCGCCTGGGCCTGACCATCGGCGATGTCGCGGGGCACGGCCTCGCCGCGGCCACGTACATGGGACGGTTGCGGAGCGCGGTGCGCGCCTACGCACTCGATGTCGAGAGCCCCGGCGAGGTGCTCACCAGGCTTGCGCAGTTCGCGGAGCATGAGCACTCGCGTATGGCCACGGTGATCTACGCGACGCTCAACCTGGATACCTGGGCGGTGGACTTCGCCCGGGCCGGCCACCCGTACCCGCTCCACCTGAAGGCCGACGGCAGCGCCGAGTTCCTGTCGGCCGAAGCGGGACCACCGCTCGGCACCGGTGCGGTGGCCACCTACGAGGATCACCGCGTGACGCTTGACGCAGGCGAGACCCTGATCTTCTACACCGATGGCCTGATCGAGCGTCGAGGCCAGCTGCTCTCCGATGGAGAAACCGCCCTGGTCGAGGCCGCCGCCGACGCGCCGGACGATCCGGAGCTGAAATGCCGGGTGATCCTGTCGAAGCTGACCGAGGGAATCGACGTCGCGGACGACGTTGCGGTGCTCGCCGTCCAGTCGATCGGCCTCGGTGAGCTGCTCGAGGTCGAGGTACCGGCCGAGGCCGAGCAGCTGGCGACGCTTCGCCACCTGATCCGGCGCTGGGTCGCCACGCACGACGGCACCGACGACGACTGTGCGGCATTCGCGATCGCGGTCAGCGAGGCGTGCGCCAATTCGATCGAGCACGCCTACGGCCCCGGGGACGCGACCATCACCCTGCGGGCCTCGCTGGTGGACGGAGAGGCGAAGTTGACAGTGCGCGACCGGGGGGAGTGGCGAGATCCGCGGGGAGCGAACCGCGGGCTGGGAATCCCCGTGATGAAGGAGTTCATGGACGATGTGCAGATCGAAACCGGAGACGACGGAACCACCGTTGAGCTTCGGCGACGCTTGGGGGACGGGCCGTGATGCCCGAGCTCGCCAGGCTCTCGCTTGAGTCCGACGGTGACGTCGAGCTGGCCCGCGTGGCGGGAGAGGTCGACGCATCCAACGTGGACGACCTCAGCCTGCGGCTCCTCGAGGCCGTCACCAACAAGTCCCGCGCACTCGTTCTCGATCTGACCGAGACCGTGTACATCGACAGCTCGGGGATCAGCCTGATCTTCGACGCAGCCGCTCGCCTGCGGAATCGCCGGCAGCAGCTTCGCCTCGTCGTTCCGCCACGCTCGTTCGTCGGCGAGGTTCTCGCAGCCGTCTCGATGGAGCGGTCGGTCCCGATCGACCCCGACCTGGCGGGTGCGCTGAGGGCGGTCGGGTCCTCGGGCTAGGCGGTGGTGCCGATGCTCTCGATCACGCTGAGCGTGTAGCGGCCGATCTGCAGCTCGTCGCCGTCCGCGAGCGGGCTCCAGTCGACCGGCTCCCCGTTCACGCAGATGCCGTTCATCGAACGGTCGTCGAGGACGCGCAGCTCGCCCTCAGGAGTCCGCACGATGACCGCGTGCCGGCGTGAGACGGTCGGATCGTCGAGGCGAATGTCCGCCGAGCGGCTCCTGCCGATGCGGGACCAGCCGTGGGAGAGCTCGATGACGCTGGTCCGGCCGTCCGCGAACATGGCCAGGTACTTGCCGGGCTCGGTGATGGACTCCCGAACCCCCTCGAGCCAGTCCTCCGGCTTGGCGGTCGGCCGCGTAACGGCCAGGTTTTTGAGAGTGGGCTGCTCGAACATGGACGCACGGCGGAAATCGGTGCCACCACAGTTGGGGCACTTTGGAATCGAGTCGGCCGGCTCGAAGGAGACGGGGAAGGAACACCCCTGACAGATGAAGGAGCCGACACCGCCTGCGGGCTCGCCCGCGTGGCGGACGTCGTCCTCACTCTGTCCGATCACGGTCATTCGGGGGTGCGGCTGATACTACCCCCGCTACTGCGGAATGGCCAGTTATTTTCTCGGCGTGGTACGGAAAGTCCATGATTTCCAGCGGGACCTGGCTGCGCAGCCAGTCCCTTGGGGGCAGTGGGCAGAGGCTGGCTGAGGCCCCATAGAATCGCGCGCCCGTGGGGCCAATCTCACTCACCGTCTCCGTCGACGCCCCGCGCGAGCGGGTCTTCGACTTCATCTGCGACCTGGCCGTTCGACCGACCTGGATCGACCATTTCGCCGGCGAGTACCGGCTCGAGCGCATCGACGCCAGCGGCCAGGGGGCTGCCGCACGCTTCCGCGTCGACGCACCGGCCGGCATCCGCTACATGGAGACGGTGATCGCGGAGGTGGCGCGGCCGTACAGGATCGTCGAGCACGGCCGCGGGGGACGCCTGGACCGCGTCCCGATCCGCCTTGTCTGGGAGCTGCAGGAGGGCCAGACCACGACCGTCGCACTGACCTTCTGGACCCTTCCGCCGTCGCATCTGGATCGCGTCCGGGAGCTCGGGCGCGAGCGCTGGTGGCGACGGAGGTGGAGCAAGGGTCTGCGCCGGATGCGCGAGCTGATCGAGTCAGGAGCCGTCCCCGCGCGCCTCGAGGTCGCCGGCGGCGACCGCGCAGCCCTCTGACGCAGGTGGGCGTCGCTGGGATCGCTGCGGATAGACTGCGCGCCCTCATGCGCCCCGGCCATAAGGGAGCCCTGGCACTGGTCTTCGTCGTCTCCCTCGCCCTCGTGGGCGTGGCCGGCTGCGGCAACGACCTCGGCAAGGAGGCAGACGAGGGCGTCCCGATCGAGCTCGGGGATCTGAAGTTCAACGTCCAGGAGACGCGCTTCCTCAACCCTTCGCAGCCGGACGACAAGGACTATCTCCAGGGCCAGACCCTACCCACGCCCGCCGGCAAGTCCTACCTCGGGGTGTTCCTGACGATCCACAACGAGGGCGACAGCCCCGTGAGGCTGCCCACCAACTCCCAGATCAGCGTCGTCGACACGACCGGCGCCGCGTACCAGTCGATTCCGAGCAGCACTGCCTTCGCGGCGCCGCTGGGCAGCGAGCTCGCCGGCGGAGCGGACATCCCGGCACCTGACACCGCCGCCGCGAACGGGCCGACGCAGGGGGCGATCGTCCTCTTCCTGGTCGACCAGGGCGTCAGCGAGAACCGGCCCCTGGAGCTCGAGATCGAGCACCAGGGCGAGACCGGCACGATCACGCTGGACATCTAGGTCCGCAGCGGCGGAGGCATCTGCCGATGAGGAAGACCCAGCTGCAGGCGCTCCTCGTGATCGGCGGAATTGGGGCGGGGCTGGCGCTGATTCAGCTGCTCGGCGTGGCCGGCGGGTTCGTCGGCGTGGGCCTGATGGCCGTCTGCACGATCCTCACCGCTCCCGCGGCGCCCGAGCCGGGGGCCGGGGGCGTCAACTGGTGGGCCCTGCTCGCCGGCGGCACCGTGCTGGCCCTGATCGGCGTACCGCTTGGCCTTGCGCTCGAGGCGCCGGGCGGGTTGCTGACAGCGTTCGGCGGCGGGATGGCGCTCGTCGGTGTGGCGTTCGGCTACCCGTAGCGAGCTGCGCCGGCCGGCTACCCGCCCGGCTCGTCCGTGGCCTGGACCGCGGCCTGGACCGGCTCGAGATAGAAGAGTTCGCAGGCCACGTCGTTGACCGTGTCGATCCCGGAGACGAAGGCCTCCACCGTGCGGCCGGTGATCTGCTCCACCGCCTCACGGAACTCGGGTTCGCTCGCGTATTGGAGGAACATCCTCAGGTCGCGAAGCCGCTGATGCTCTCCCATCCTCACCATGCTCTTCTCGGCGGGCGTCAGGCTGTCGCGCAGCGTGCAGACGAGCGTGTCATCGTCGGCATAGGCCGACTTGGCCCTCGTCGGGCCGCGCCCGAAGCGCACCTTGTAGAGCCTGACCATCGCGTTCGAGATCAGGCTCAGCTCCGACTGGTAGTCGTTAACGGGCTGGTCTGGGCGGGGCTCCGCTTCCATCGCATCGCTCTTGTGTCCATTCCTCTAGGGGCGGACCGCGCGAAAGGAGGAGGAACTGAGAACCCACCGGCGGATGGTTCGCCATCGAGGGTAGCGCTCTAGCCGAGCGCCGACGCGAGAATCTCCCGGGCAATGGGGGCTGCGGTGGTTCCGCCGTCACCGGATGCGTCGATCAGCATCACGGCGATCGCGAGCTTTGGGTGCTGCGCGGGGGCGAAGGCGATGAACCAGCCGTCGATCAGCTGCTTCGCGGCGTCCTCCTGGCCCGGCGGAGGCGGCGGCACACCCGGCTTCGGGCCAAGCTCGGCGGTCCCCGTCTTGCCGGCGACATCCACGCCGGGAATGTTCGCCGCGACGCCGGTCCCCTGGGTGACCACGGCGCGCATCAGCCCGGTGAGGACCCTGGCGTTCGCCTTCGAGGTCACCTGGACCGGCTTGGCCTCGCTCTGCAGGGCCGGGTCCTTGACGATCGGTGTGGGCTCACGAACGCCGCCGTTGGCGACGGTCTGGGCCACCGAAGCCATCCCCAGCGGCGTGGCGAGCACCTTGCCCTGGCCGAAGGCGGTCACCGAGAGGTCGGTGTTGGAGGTGTCGCCGCTGAAGTCGGTCGGGATCGACATGCGGCCCGGGTTCGTGGCGGCCGTCGCGGAGGCGTTGAAGAGAGTGGGGGCCTCGTTGAAGCCGTAGCGCTCGGCGGTGTCGACCAGCCGCTCGGCACCGACCTTGACGCCGAGCGGCGCGAAGACGCTGTTGCAGGACTTGGCGAAGGCCTGGGTGAAGGTCCCGCCGCAGGCCTCGTCGTGGGCGTTGTGGACCACGCGGGCGCCGTGCACGGGATCCGGGTTGATTTCCGTCACCACGGGGAAGGTGTCGCTCAGCTTCACGTCGTGGCCCTCGAGCGCGGCGGTGGTGGTGATCACCTTGAACGTGGACCCGGGAGGCTGCGGGGAGGAGTCGGCCGAGCCCGCCAGCGCCAGGACGTTCCCGTTGCGGGCGTTGAGGACCACCACGCCGCCCGACTGCCCGCCCAGGGCGTTCACCGTGGTCGCCTGGAGCCTCGGGTCGATCGTGGTCCTCACCGGTTGTCCCGGAAATCCCTGCGTTGTGGCCAGGACGCGGCCGGGGGTCTTGGCCGGCACGTCCGGGAGCGAGGTGCCCTTCTTGACGGCCAGCAGCTGCCCGCTCGGCCGCCCGGCGAGGCGCGAGTTGAATGCGAGCTCAAGGCCGGTGACGCCCGTGCTCTTGTTCGTCGGGTACCCCGCGCGCTGCAGCTTTGCCTGTTGATCGGAGTCGGGCGCGCCGGTCTCGCCGGCGACGTCGATGGCGTCGGACCCAAGCGGAGATGACCGATCATCGGTCGGGCCCGTGGCGAGCGGGACACCGTGCTTCGCCAGGATCGCCGCGCGATGACCGAGCGTCAGGCGCCGTCCGACTCGCTCCCCGGTCAGCAGACCCGGGAAGGTGAGGTGCGGGGCCCAGGCGACCTTGCCGCCGTCCAGGGGGAGGCGCAGGGTGCCGTCGACCTTGCCGAACAGGTTGGTGCGGACCCCGACGTCGACGTCGACGACGTCGGTGCCGTTGACGCTCTTCGGCCCGTCGGCGCTGCCGGGGTCGATCGCGGTGGCGGTCGATGCCTCCTGAGCCTGGCGATAGGCCGTGGCCAGGTCACTGGCGGAGTACTGCGACTGGGCCGAATCGGAGAGCTCGTCATGCATCGCCTTGAAGTCCTGGTGCGCCCAGTCGTTGACGAAGCGCTCGGCCATGTCCTGCTCGGCGCTGCCAGAGGCGCTGATCGCGCCGAAGATGAAGGCGATCAGGGCAACCACCGCCAGGGGCAGCGCCCGCTGGCGCAGCCGCCGCTGGCGCTCGGTGAGCGGGCCACGCTGCGCGCGCGGTGCGCGAACCGGTCGCTTCGGCTGCGGCGCCTCCCCTCGGCGGGTCCGTGACCGTGTCACGGGCGGATTCACGGGGGCAAAGGTAATGGCTCGTGCGCTTGTATTCGGGAAACCGTGACCGGCCTCGACTGGTTGATCCTCGTCTTCGCCCTGGCCATGGCATTCTGGGGATACCAGCAGGGCCTGATCGTCGGCCTACTCAGCCTGGGGGGCTTCGCGATCGGCGCCTTCCTCGGCAGCCGCCTGGGCCCGGCCCTGCTGCCGGACGGCTCGCACTCCCCCTACGCGCCGGCCACGGCTCTGGCGGGCGCGCTCCTGATCGGCGGGATCGTTGCGGTCTCGCTCGAGGGGGTGGCGTTGGGGATCCGCCGCCGGCTGGTGGGGACCGCCGGGCGTCGCCGCGGGATCGCGATCGCCGAGGCCTCGGGCGGCGCGGTCCTGCTCGTCGCCCTCGCGCTGGGCCTCGCCTGGCTCTTCGGAGCCGTCGCCCTCAACGCGCCGGGCGCGAAAGGCCTGCGCAAGGCCGTGCAGCGCTCCGCGATCCTGCGCGCGCTCAATGACGCGTTCCCGCCGTCGAGCTCGCTGATCAACGCGCTCCACCGGATCGACCCGCGACTCGCGATCCAGGGGCCGAGCCCGGACGTCGCGCCGCCGGACTCGAAGATCGCGCACGACCCCGACGTCCAGGCGGCCGGCAGAAGCGTCGTGCGGGTGCTCGGGACCGCCTGCGGGCTCGGGGTGGAGGGATCGGGCTGGATCGCGGGGCCCGGGTTGGTGGTCACCAACGCCCATGTCGTGGCGGGCGAGTCGGACACGACCGTGACGCCGAACGGATCGAGCTCGTCCCTTGACGGGACCCCGGTGCATTACGACCCGAAGAACGACCTGGCCCTGCTGCGGGTGAACGGGTTGGGTGGGGCCCCGCTCTCCCTGGCGCCGGATGTGCGCAGCGGCACCGCCGGTGCGGTGCTCGGCTACCCGGAGAACGGGCCGTTCACGATCGCTCCGGCGAGGGTGGGCGCCACGGGTCCCGTTGTCACCCAGGACTCGTACGGTCGCGGGCCTATCACCCGCGAGCTGACCCCGCTGAGGGGAGAGGTCCGCAGCGGGAACTCCGGAGGGCCGCTGGTCGACGCCGGGGGCAGGGTGATGGGGACGGTCTTCGCCGCCACCACGCGGGGAAAGCCGGGCGGGTACGCGGTGCCGAACGACATCGTCGCCCAGGCGCTGGGTGATTCAACCGGCCCGGTGAGCACAGGCGCCTGCACGGGCTAGTCCAGGCGCGACCCGAAAGGGTTTGGTCCGGCCCTTACGATCGGTAAGCTTGGAGTGAGGTGAGATCGCAGTCTGGCGCGGGCCAGAGCCGGGGGATGGCCAAGCCGAAACAAGTTTGTCCTCACTACCACGGCGCCGTGGAGCTGATCGGCCGCCGTTGGGCCGGTGCCATCCTCTACGCGCTCACCGAGGGCCCCCTTCACTTCGCCGAGCTCAAGGACGCGGTGCCGGGGATGTCGGACCGCCTGCTCTCCTGCCGGCTGAAGGAGCTCGAGCAGGCGGGGCTCGTGCGCCGCGAGGTGCAGCCGGGCAACCGCGTCCGCGTGAGCTATGAGCTCACCCGCAAGGGCCACTCCCTCGAGCCGGTCATCGGCGGGCTCCGCGACTGGGCCCGCCACTGGCACCGCGCCTGATGCGAGGGCGCGCGACAGCGCGACCCGTCTGTTAGGGGCGCTCAGCCCGCCACGCCGGCCTGGGACATGATCTTGCCGACGTTCTCCGGAGCGAAGAACTCGGGCGCGGGCATGGTGCTCGCCTGCACGCTGATGAACGCGTCCTGGGCCTCCTGATTGCCCTGCATCGCCCCGATCAGCTGCTGCATCTCGGGAGGCGGAGGCTCCATGGTCGCGAAATCGCAGGTGAACTCGTAGACCGGCGTCGCGACCTGGTCCCGGGTCCGCTGGTAGTCGCCCAACCCCTCCTCGAACGAGCGGCGTCCGGTGAAGGCATCGTCGAGGGCGCCCGCCGCCAGCTCCGCGTCGCGAAACGCGTCGTTGATGCCCATCGCCGTGATCGGGTTCTTGTGGTAACCAGCGTCGCCGACGAGCACCCAGCCCGGGCCGAAGGGCTTGCGGAAGTACCCCGGGAGCTCGGCCGAGCCGATGAACTTCGACTCCCGCTTCGCGGACCGGACCCGCTCGGCGAACTCCGGAGCGAGGTCGATCGCGGCGAAGAAGTTGCCCTCGATGTCCCCGCGGTTGGCCTTGAACTCCTCGACCGGCCAGCCGAAGGGCATGCAGGTGAGACCGTCGTGGGTCGGCAGGGCCGCCCAGCCGCGGCGGCCCTCGGCCCGGATCGTCGTCTCGAATCCCGTGACCGGCAGGCCGCTCCAATAGGCGTAGTACATCGCCAGCTGCGAGGGACGCTCGTTGTAGGACTCGGGCTTGACCGCCTTCACCACCAGGGAGTGCTTGCCGTCGGCGCCGATCACGACCTGCGCGCGCTCGGTGACCGTCTCACCTCCTGTGGCGTGACCGCGGATGCCCGTCACGGTCTCGTCCTCGGCGACGATCTCCTCGACCGTGAAAGACTCGCGGACCTCGGCGCCCGCCTCAGCGGCGGCGTCGACCAGGAGCTTGTCGAGAACGGTCCGCCGGGGGCCATAGGCACGCGCCACGCCGTCGATCGGCTGGGGAGAACCGGCAACCGACACGGGCCCGAAGTCGAACGAGTAGCGCTCCACCGGCGGGCAGCCGGTCGCCACGAGGCGGTCGAGCAGGCCCCAGCGCTCCAGGGCCGCCACGCCCGGCGGGTGGACCAGGTGCGTCGACATCGTGTCACTGGGAAAGGTCGCCTTGTCCACCAGGAGAACCCGGTGGCCCTCGCGGGCGAGCAGCATGGCCGTGGGCGATCCGGCGCAGCGCGCACCGACGACGATCGCGTCGTATCTCCCCTTACTCATTGCTCCACCCCTCCAATTCGGTCTCTGGAAACGGGACGGCGACACTGTCCCACGGATCCGGCTCGCGTTACACGCGCTACCAGTCCCGCGGATTGCCGTCGGGGATCTTGTCGATCACCAGCGTCGCCTCGTGGCGATCCACCGGGTACGGAGTCGTGGCGAGATAGTGGTCGAGCTCGGCGGGGCCCAGGTTCTCGAATCCCTGCTCGACAGCGGCCGCGTAGGTCGCCAGGATGATCGAGTCGTCCGGGGGCTCGGGAGCGAAGTGGAACGGCTTGGCCTTGTAGGTGACGATCCGCTCGGGAAGATCATCGCCTTCGACCCAGCCGGTGACCTCGACGCGCTCGTAGCGGATCTCGCGGATGTCGAGCCGATCTAGCTCCGCCTCGCTGAGCTCGATCACCACGCCGTTGACCATTCCGGTCTCGTCCGCACCCTCCTCCACGTTGAGGCCGAGGATCCACTCCGGCCGCCAACCCCCGGCGCACTCAAAGGTCTTCTCGCACGTCAGGTTGTCGCGTCGCTGCGAGAACCGCCGCCGCCAGTCGCGCAGCCGGGCCGGGCGCAGCTCGCCGGCCGGGCGCCCGAGTGTCATCGAGGCGCTCTCGTGCAGCACCAGCGACCCGTAGCCGAAGAGGCCGAGCTTGGCGGGCGCGCTCATCCCCCCTCCAGCAGGCTGAGCTGGGGCTGCCCGCTTCCCCGGGGGACGGGATCGGCTTCGTTCCGATCACGCCCCGCGGGGGAGACCGCCGGATCGGGGGAATCGCGAAGCTGGTCGGCCGTCGCGTGACTGCACAGGCGCTCCCGCGCCGGACAGTCCAGGCATAGGTCGCGGTGCGGGTGCTCGGTGACCTCGAAGCGGCCTGCGGCCAGCCTGTCGAGCAGCGACTCGATCCGGGCTCGCGCGGCCTCCAGGTCGGCCGGCTCGAAGCTCGTCATGACCGGCTCGCCGGGTTGCTCGAGGAATACGTAGGCGGTCTCGACGCTCTGCCCGCGAGCGGCGGCCGCCAGCGCATAGAGGTCGCGCTGCACGGCGTAGCGGCGGGCGAGCTCCTCCGGCCGGCGACCGTCCAGCCGGTTGGTCTTGTAGTCGACGACCAGAACGGATCCGTCGGCGCGCTCGACGAGCAGGTCGATCGAGCCGCGGATCATCGTCTGCCTGACCGCGAGCACGAAGGGCACCTCCGCGCTCACCCTCGCATCGCCGATCTGATCGCGCAGCGACGAGCCGAGGAACGCGTTGACGAGCCCGAGGGCCGCGGCGCTCTGCTCGGGATCACCGGAGAGGCCCTGCTCACGCAACGCGGCGGAGACTCGCCCACCGTCCGGCTCGCGCCAGCGGTTCCGCACGCTCCACTCCAGCAGGGCGTGCACCGCCACGCCGGGCCCGAAGCGCCGCCGGACCTCGGGCGCGGCCGCGTCCTCTGCATCGGCACCGGTCGGGTCCGGCTCGGCGATCCCGAGCACGCGCTCGACGTAGAAGCGGTATCCGCAGTTCTCCAGGTCGGAGAGGGCGGAGTAGGAGAGCGCGCCGACCAGCGCGGGGGGGACCTCCGGACGGCGGAGGGGCGGCTCGCTCTCCGGCGCCGCCGCGACCACGCGCTCGGCGGGCCGGGTCGCGAGCAGCTTTGCTCCCACTCCGGCGTCGGGCGCGGTCACCCGGACCCGTAGCCGCCCCTCCGGGAATCCGGGGCCCGCTTCCGGAACCCGGACGTCCCCCTCGGAGACGTCACCGTCGAGCAGGGCGCGGATGATCTGCAGGGCGATCGGCTTGCGCCGGATCGGGTCGTCCTCGAGCATCTTGGGGTTGAAGGTGCCGCTGAGCAGCAGCCGCCGCCTGGCCCTGGTGGCGGCGACATACGCGAGCCGGCCCTCCTCCTCGGCCTCCCGCTCCGCGGCCAGGTCGGCCAGCTCCTGGTAGTCGCCGAGGCGCTCGGAGGGCCGGCCCAGCC
This sequence comes from Solirubrobacterales bacterium, assembly GCA_036505735.1. Lineage (GTDB taxonomy): Bacteria > Actinomycetota > Thermoleophilia > Solirubrobacterales > 70-9 > DASUPK01. The sequence continues at coordinate 14,208 of DASXSZ010000080.1, read as the reverse complement.
GTCCGAGCTGCACCCCCACCCGCGCGGCCTCCCCGCCATCCGGTCCGTCCTCGCCGGGCTCGACCCGCAGCGGCGTCCATCCCAGCTGCAGGTTGCGACCGAGGTCGGCGACGGCCACCACGCCGAACTCGAGCCCCTTGGCTGCGTGGACGGTCATCACCCGGACACCGGAGTGCCCCTCGGCGCGAGTGGCGGCCTCGGACTCCCGGTCGCGCTGCGCGGCGCGCACGTCGAGGTAGTCGAGAAAGGCGGCGAGGTCGGGGCCCTCCCTTGCTTCGAACTCCCGCGCGATCCGCATCAGCTTGCGGGCGTTCGCCCAGCGCTCCCGGCCGTTCTCCCGCAGCAGCGTCGCGAGGTCATAGCCGAAGGCCGTCGCGACCCGATCCACCAGCGTCTCGAGACCTCCCTCGGTTCCCCGCCGGCGCAGCTCGCCGAGCGTCGACGCGAACCCGAGCAGCCGCTCGAGCTCATCGGCGGGTATCAGTCCCGCAGCCTCCCGGTCGCCCTCCTGCGGCTCGCCGTGCTCGGCGAGGTCGCGGATCAGGGGCCAGATGTGGAAGAGGCGATCGCGGCCGCTCTCCCCCGGCGCGGACGCGGCCCGGCGAAGCAGCCAGAGAGTGTCGGGCAGCAGGCCGCAGGCCGGCGAGGCGAGCGCCCCGAAGAGCGCCTCGTCGTCGAGCGGGTTGGCGACCACCGCCAGCAGGCAGCGGAGGTCCTCGATCTGCTGCTGGGACCAGAAGCCGCGGCCCCCGACGACGTAGGGGTCGAGCCCGGCGTCGGCGAGCGCCCGCTCCAGGGTTGCGACGTGGGTGAAGGCACGCATCAGGACCACGATCTCGGCGGGGTCCTCGCCGGTGTCGACAAGCTCTCTGAGCCGGGCGGCCAGTCGCCTCCCCTCGGCGACCTTCGAGCCCGAGCTCGGGTCGTCCTCCATCCTCGGCAGCCCAGTCTCCTCCGCCTCCCAGGTCTTGCGATCGTCGACGGTCAGGAGGAGCTCGACCCGCGGGTCGGCCCCGGCCTCCGGGGGCTCGACGGCGGCGGTCAGCGGCTCGAACCCGTGGAGCAGGCCGGCACCGATCGCGTTCGTCGCGGCGACGATCTCGGGGGCGGCGCGGAAGTTGCCGGTCAGGGGCAGCGCGACCCCGTTCGGCTCGTCGCCCTCGGCGAACCTCCGATGCTGGCGGCGGTAGACCTCGACGTCCGCGCGCCGGAAGCCGTAGATCGACTGGAACTCGTCGCCCACCAGGAAAAGCCGCGTCTCCGGCCCGCGCAGCTGCTCGACCAGCCCGAGCTGGAGGCCGTTCGTGTCCTGGAACTCGTCGACCATCAGGTGGCGAAACTGCTCGCGATAGCGCTCCCTGAGGGAGTTGGATGACCGCAGGAGCTCGACGGCGCGGAGCTGGAGATCCTCGAAGTCGAGCGACGAGCGCTCCGCCTTGAGCTCCTCGTACCGCTGCCCGAAGCGGGTGACCAGCTCGCGGAGCTGCTCGTAGGCGGGTCCCAGGACCTGGGCGGCCACGGCCGCCCTCGCCCGCTTCAGGGTCCGCGTGTAGCGCTCGCACGCCTCCCCGCTGAATGCCGCGGCCTTCGAGGCGATCTCGAGGCGGGCGAGGGTGCGGAGGAGATCCTCGCCGGGTTCCGCGGCGGGGTCGAGGTCGGTCGCGGCGGCGATCCGCTCGCGGCTCTCGATGCCCTTGCCGCTCGCCTCCCCGCACTCGCGGTGCGCGTCGCGCGCGGCCTCGATCAAATCGGCGATCGCCGCCGCCGGATCGACCTCGGGGGGCTCCGGGAGGATCGGGTCGGGGTCACCGTGGCTGCGCAGCTCGTCGTAGGCGCCATGCGTCATCCGCATCAGGGTGCCCCGCCGGTTGGCCGCGGCGAGCTCCAGGGCCTCCGACCCGCCGTCCTCGACCATCTCGTCGAGGGCCGCATCGAACGCCCGGAAGGCGAGGCGGTCGGCCTCGGGCTCGTCGACGACCCGGAAGCGCGGGTCGATCCCGGCCGCCGCCGGGTGCGAGGCGAGCAGACGCCGGCAGAAGCCATGGATGGTGGAGATCCAGGCGCGGTCGCTCGCCTCGACGGCCTCCAGCAGGGCAACCCGCTCGTCGCCCTGCGCGGAAGCGGCGCGCCGGACGAGCTCCTCCCGGACCCGGCGCCGGAGCTGGTCGGCGGCGCGCTCGGTGAACGTGAAGGCGAGGATCCGCTCGACGCCGACGTCGGGGTCGAGCGCCGCCGAGCAGAAGCGATCGACGAGCACGGTCGTCTTCCCGGTCCCGGCCCCCGCTCGCAGGAAGACGTCGCGGTCGCGATTCGCGACGGCCTCCCGCTGCTGATCGGTCCGGGCGCTCACTCCTCGTCCTCCTCCTCGGCGCCCGGCTCGTCCTCGGGGATCCCGCGCTCGCGGCGGCAGATCGGCTGGTAGGCGCAGTAGGTCGGGCAGGTCCCGCCGAGCGGCCTCCGCCCGATGTCGCCCTCCCGGATCGAGGCGATGATCTGCTCGGTCCGCTCTCGCGCCTCGTCGAGCGCCGCCTCGAACGCCTCATCATCGAGCTGGTCGCCCTGCCGCGGGCGAAGCGCGGCCAGGTCCTCTCGGAGCTTCTTGCGCAGCAGGCCCTTCGGCTTGCGGTCCGTGTCGTTCCGCGCCCCGAGCGGCCGGTAGAGCCCGCCCGCCAGGTCGAGGCCCCAGAGCTCCCGCGCGGCGAGTAGATAGAGCTGCAGCTGCAGCTTCCCCTTCTCGACCATCCGCTTGCCGCCCTCGACCGTGGCGCCGGATTTGTAGTCCTGCACCAGCGCCTCGCCGGCCGGCCCGAGGTCGACGCGGTCGATCTGGCCGTGGACCCCTCCGCCGGCGAGCGCCAGCGCGGGCTTCTCGGAGTCCTGGAAGCCGAACCGGGCCTCCGCCAGCTCCGGGACCGGCCGGTATGGGATCGGGGAGTCGGCCTCATCGGCGAGAAAGGCGCGCACCAGACCCTCGACCCGCCGGAGCGCGGCGGCGGTGTCGGCGCGCTCCCTGGGGAGCTTCCCGGGGCCGAGCTCGGCGACGAGCTCGCTCGCCCGCGCCTGCCACGCCGCCAGGGTGGCGGGGTTCGGGCGTCCCTCCGGAGTGACGGGATCCGAGTAGAGCCTCTCCAGCACCTCGTGGGCGATCTGCCCGGAGGTGAGCGGCTCCTCCTCGGGCCCGATCCGGCGGGGCCGGAGCTCGTGGCCGACGAACCAGCGGTAGGGGCACTCCGCGTAGCCCTCGAGTGTCGAGGGACCGAACAGGTGCTGGGCGCGCATTGCCTCCAGGACGGGCTCCAGGCTGAGCGGCCCCGGCCGCAAGCGCCTCAGCTCGGTGCGCTCCCGCGCGGCCGAGAGCCGGGCGGCGAGCCGATCGCGGACCGGCGTCGCTAGGTTAGCGACGGTCAGCCCAGCGGCCGCCTCCCCGCGCGCCAGCTCGTCCTCGCTCGGGGCGTCGCCCGGGGTGAAGACCGAATCCGACAGGCCGCGTCCCGCGGCTTCCGCGACGATCGCGATCTCGCGCTCATTCGGATCGTGGGGCAGGGCGGGGGAGAGCAGTTCGCGCGCCTCGTCGACGAAGGGCGAGCGCGACGCAGCGCCGCCCTCGTCGTCCGCGCTCCGCCACGACAACCAGAGGCGCTCCTTCGGCCGGGAGAGGCAGACGGAGAACAGGTAGCGATCCTCGATCTCCGCCTTCTTGCGCGGCGGCAGCCCGAGTGCGGCGCGGGCGTCGTCCGAGAGCAGCGGACCCCCGGTGTCGCGGCGCGGGAAGTCGCCGTCTTGGAGTGAGCAGACGAACAGGTGGGCCACTCGCCGGGCGCGCGCCCGGTAGGGGCTGATCACGCGCACCCGTCCCTCGGTCGGGCCTCGCCAGATCGGGACGTCGAGGCCGGCGACTGCGACGATCACGTCCTCCGGCGAGTGGGACAGGTCGAGCTCGGCGAGCTCGGCGAGCGCCCGCTCGATCTCGGCACCGGCCCGCAGCTCGAGGGTCCGGTCGTCTTTAGCCACGGCCGCCTCCCGGCGGATAGCGGCCTCCGCGATCCAGCGCGCCTGCCGGCCGGCCTCGCGCAACAGGGCCGGCCCGGAGGAGGCCTCCCGAAGCCTCTCGATCTCGATCAGGCCACGGTCCCCGTTCTCGCCCTCGCGGGTCCAGGTTCCCAGCGCCTCGTCCGTGGTGCGCAGCCGGCCGCGGAGCACCCGTCGCTCGAACCAGTCGACGCGAGATGGGGAAGCGATTCCGGGGGTGCGCACATACGCCAGAAGATCCGACGCGCGGCGGCGCCCGACTGCGGCCTGCAGCAGTGCCAGCAGCCCGGACCCGGTCACCGTCCTGGTCGCGGCGAGATCCGCCTGGACGGCGACGGGGATCCCGAAACGCGACAGCACGCGCCGGTAGAGCGGCCCCGCCGAGCCTGGATCGCGCAGGACGATCGCGATCTCCGTGGACGCGACACCGTCGTGGAGCAGCCGCGCGACCTCGGCGCCCACCGCCTCCGCCTCGGCGAGCTCACCGGCCGACGCGAGCAGGGCCACCCCGCCGTCGTTCTCGATCGTCCCCTCGGCCGCGCCCGGTTCGCCGAAGCGGCGCTCGAGCTCGAACAGCGTCGCGCTCCGCGTGAACGCCGGCTCGGAGGCGAGGTACTCGATCGTGGCGCTCTCGACGTCACGGAGCTCGGCGAACAGGGCGCCCCGGGCCCGCGTGAGGGCCTCGCGGTCCTCCCAGGGCAGTGCGACTGTGACCGGGCTGCTGCGGGAGAGCTCGCGGACCAGCTCGAGCTGCTCGATCGTCAGGTCGTCAAATCCGTAAAGCAGGACCGGCCGGCCACCCCAGGCATCGGGCCGGGCGCGCAACGCCGCCGTCGCCGCCGCGGCCAGCGAGTGGTGGTCGTGGCGCCCGAGGGCGTCCCGGATCCGCAGGTAGCCGGCGTACAGGGCCGCGATCTCCGACTCGTACGGACCGGCCTCGGCCGCTCGTTCCTCCAGGGCCTCCGGGTCGACCAGCGCCTGCTGCATCTCCGCGATCAGCTGCTCGAGCGCGGCGGGGAAGCCGGGTCGGCGCGACGAGGCGGCGAGGAGCCGGAGCTTCGCGCCCGAGACCGCCTCGCGGGCGAGGCGCCGCCGCTGGGTCGTGCTCAGCGCCGGGCCGGCGGGGGCGTCCGTCGCGCGCGCCACCAGCGAGAAGAGCTGATCGAAGGTTCCAATCGTCGCGCCGATCACCGCGCTCCCCTCCCGGGTCAGCTCCCGCTCGAAGCGCTCGACGTCATCCACGGTGGGCACGACGAGCACCGGATCTCGCGAGACGGTGGCCCGGAAGCGGTCGAGCACGGCGCCGGTGCGACCGGAGTTGGGAGGCCCGACGATCAGATTCAGGGACATCCGATCCAGCATAGGCCGCGACGCGGCGACGGTCCAAGGCTGCCGCGGCCCCTAAAACGGCGTGGTTTCCCGCATAACGCGCGGAAACCTGGGACTACTTTTTCCCGCCGGGGGCGACTCTATCTTCGGCTCAGATCAGACCTCCAGCGCCGAATACGGGAGGACTCGCAAATGACACTCTGCTTCGTAGATCCAGCCGACGCCATCAGGGCGATTGCCGACTCAGTGGGCCGGGAGGCCCGCCGCCAGCTCCTCGGCGAAGCGGTGCGGGCCTGGGTCGACGAGATCCCCGACGAGGAGCTCCAGGAGCACTACGCGAAGGCGATCTCGGAGCTCGACGAGCACGACATCTCGATGCTCGCCGCGTGGCACGGCTCGATGGAGGCCGGCCAGCCGGTCCCCAACCGCGACTTCCTGATGGGCGCCTTCGAGTCCCTCGGCGACAACCGTCGCGAGGCACTCAAGCTCGCCGCGGGATTCCGCGGCGAGGAGGCCTTCGAGGAGGGGATCTCCGAGGAGCGCGCCCTCGAGCTGGTGCTCGAGTGGCTCTCGCCGCCGCGCCTTATGGAGCTCTGCCGCGAGGCTATGGAGCTCTACATGTGGGATCGCGGCGGCAGCGACAACTGAGGCCGCTGCAAGCCGTCATCTGGCTGCATGCTCAAAGTGCGAGCGCGTCGCGGATCTCGCCGATTGCCTGCTCGTTGTCTCGGTAGTGGACCGCCGACATGCCCAGCGCCCGAGCCGTGTCGCAATTGACGTCGGTGTCGTCGATGAACAGGCATTCCGCCGGGGCAGGGCCGCCAAGCCGCTCCAGGGTGAGGTCGTAGATCTCGCGTTCCGGCTTGCGGCAGCCGACGAAGCCTGAGTCCACGACCACCTCGAAGATCTCGTCGACCGGCAGCATCGAGCGCCAGAGCGGCTCCCACTCGCGGACGTTGTTGGTAAGCAGGCCCATGCGGTGGCCGCCGTCCCTCGCCTCGCGCATGAGGTCGATCATCGGCGGATTGGGATGAAGCGCGTCGAAGTAGATCTCGCTGAAGCGGTGCAGCTCCGGCTTGTGCCCGAGCGCTGGCTCGAGCGCGTTTCGGATCTTCCCCAGGAAGTCGGCCTCGGTCAGCCTGCCAGTCTCGAGCTCGAAGAGCGGGTGGCGGCCGTCTTCCTCCTGCACTCTGACCATCGCCTTGACGAGCTCCTCGAACGGGATCCCGGTCTCGTCCTGCACCGCGGCGAACGACTGCACGAGCGGGGTGGTGAGCACACCGCCGAAGTCCGAGATCACCGTCGTGATCCGCTCCGGATCGCTCATGCTCGCCAGAGGAGATAGCTGCCGAGGCCCTCGGCGCCGTCGGTGTGGCAGCGGAAGAGCCCCGCCCTGGCATTGTCCACCCGGACCGCGCCGAGCAGCGAGGCCGAGACCCGGCTCGCCGCCGCTCGGCTGGTGCGCTCCGCGTCCACAGGCCAGAGCTCGAGGCCGAACCGGGTGGGCTGACCTTCGTCGTCGTACTGCGTGGAGATCAGCGCCTCCTCGAACGGCCTGAAGTCCTCGCCCTCGAGCAGCCATGCCGAGGTCCGCTCCTCGCCGTGGCCGGCGGCGCCCGGCTCGCCTCTCGCTCCAACGACGAGCAGCGCCCCCCCGCCGGCGTCGATCGCGAGGTGGCGGAAGGTCGCCGCGCCCATGAGCGGATCGCCGCCCCAGCGGGCGATCTGGCCGGAGCCGCGGTGGGTCCGCTTGCCGCTGACTGGCCGCATCTCCGCCGAGCACGCTGTGACCTCGGGTCCGTCGGGGGAGAGCGCGAGGGGCGCGTCCACGGGGGAGAGGGTGGCCTCGAGTGACGCGTCGCCGGCCGTGATCTCTACCGTCGCGGCGTCGCCACCCTCCTCGATGGCGAACGTCCCCGCCCGCGCCGCGCCTTCGCTGAGCAGCAGCGCGCCGGGCTCCCCGAGGTCCCAGGCCAGTCCCCCCATCTCGGCGGAGAGATCGCCGAAGCCGCAGACCAGCCCGTCCTCCATCACTCGGGTTGCTCCTCGTCTGTCGCCTCGGAGCACCCTCTCATCTCGTTCATCCGCCGAACGGCTCCCGGCCGGGTGGCAGCTCGTCCTCGTCGTGGATCTCTTTGCCGGTTCCCTCGATGTCATCCGGCCGCGGGCCGGGACGCGGCGCGGGATCCTCCCAGCGGAACGGGTCCTCGGGGGCCGGCCTCCCCGGGGGACGCTGTTGCCCACCTGGGCCCGGGCGACGTCTGGGCGGCCGCTGCGTCCGGCCGAAGGTCCACATCGTCGCTCCACCCCCCACCGCGAGGCGACGCCGCACCGTCCGGGACGCGATCCCACGGATGATCGCGCGCGTCGGCGGGATCAGCAGGATCAGGCCGAGGATGTCGGTGATGAAACCGGGGGTGATCAGGAGCGCACCGCCGAAGATGATCAGCACCCCGTCGAAGACCTCCTTGTGCGGAAGGCGGTTCTCGGCCAGCGCCCGGTTGAACCGGACCCACGCCGCTCGCCCCTGCTGGCGAAGCAGCATTGAGCCCAGGAGAGCGTCCGCGAGCAGCAGGATCAGGGTAGGGACCAGCCCGATCGCTTCGCCGACCTTGATGATCACGTAGAGCTCCGCGATCGGGACGAGAATGAAGACGATGACGAGGAGCAGCACGGCTCGGAAGGCTACTCGTGGCGCCGATTCGGCAAGCTCGGCGGCCGACCCCCGTATCCTTGTCCCCAGATGAATAGCGACCAGGCAGAAGGCGAGAGCTTCTGATGACAACAGGAACCGCAACCGAAGAGGACGTCTACGAGGCGCTCGAGGAGGTCATCGACCCCGAGCTCGGCCTTGACTTCGTCTCCCTCGGACTCGTCTACGACGTCGAGATCGAGGACGACGAGGCCTTCATCACCTTCACGCTGACGACGCCCGCCTGCCCGATCGGGCCGCAGGTGTCGGAGCAGATGCGCGAGTTCGTCGGCCAGCTTCAGGGCATCGACAAGGTTCACCCGAAGATGGTCTTCGACCCACCCTGGTCCCCGGAGATGATGTCCGAGGACGCGAAGTTCGCGCTCGGGTATTAGCCCGCAAATCGGTCGGTTCTTCTAGAACGGGGTCCCGAATGGGTCCCGAAACCATCAGTGTCATCCGCTGCGCCAGCCGGTGCTGGTTTCGTCGGCGAGCAGAAGCGAATCGGGATGCGGCTGAGGCCGCTTTAGCGCTCGCGCTCACGCGAACCCGGTCACGAGCGGTTGCGCAGGCGAGTGACTCGTTTTGGTCAAGAGCGGTAGCGATGCGAGAGCCAACCATCACGCCCACCGCTCGTCCGTCTCGAGTCTGTTGGAGACACGGTGCGCCCGTCGGAGGTGCCCGGTTTCGTGGCGGACCGGAACTCTGGTCCTTGGCTTAGCCGATCAGCGTGCGGCTTGGCCCTTTACGCGAGACCTCGCCGTCGGTGGGTCGCGGGCCACGCTCCCTTTGGGGCTGCCATCCACCGCAACGACACCCACACACAACCGACTACGCTCACCTCGTCGACCTGGGAGGCCCCCTGCTCGAAGCACCGCCAATCTCTCACCCGCCCGAGCTAATTGGTAGGGAGGAGGCGCTCGCCGCGATCGAGAGCTTCCTGGAGCGCGTCACGCAAGAGCCGTGTGCGCTCGTGCTCTCGGGCGAGCCGGGAATCGGCAAGACCGTCCTCTGGCAGAGGGGCGTCGAGCGGGGGCGCGGCCGGCTGGCCCAGGTGTTGTCGCACCGCGCCGCCGAAGCCGAAGTCGGGCTGTCGTTCGCAGGGCTCTCCGACCTGCTCACGGGCGTGATCGGTACGGTCCTGCCCTCCCTCAGCGCCCCCCGGCGGCGAGCCCTCGAGGTGGCACTCCTGCTGGCGGACCCCAACACCGAAGCCCACGATCCGCGCGCGATCGGACTCGCCCTCGTCGACAGCCTCCGGACCCTGTGCCACCTCGGCCCCGTGCTCGTCGCGGTTGACGACCTGCAGTGGCTGGATCGATCCTCTGCGCGGGCGCTCGAGTTCGCGCTTCGCCGCATGGGTGACGAGCGGGTTGGCCTCCTCGCCACGGTGCGGAGCGCACCCGGCGAAGTCGCTCGCGCCGACCTCCCCCGCCAGCTCCCGGAGGAACTTGTCCAGGAGCTGGCGGTTGGGCCGCTCAGCCTCGGCGGGCTCTTTCAGCTCGTCCGGGACCGCCTCCGGGTCGAGCTCTCGCGACCCCAGCTCGTGAGACTGCGGGAGATCACGGGTGGAAATCCATTCTTCGCCCTCGAGCTCGCCCCCGAGCTGGCGACCGCGCGGCCCGCCCCGGGACGCCCGCTCGCAATTCCCACCACGCTTAGGCAGCTCCTCGGTCAGCGGCTGGCCAGGCTGCCCGACAATACGCGCGAAGTGATCCTGACTGCGGCGGCGCTGGCGCGGCCGACCGTCGCCGTGCTTGCCGCGGCGCACGATGACGACCGACCGGTCACGAGCGCCCTCGAGCGGGCGATGGGCGCCGCGGTGCTCGACGTCGACGGCGAACGAGTTCGCTTCCTCCACCCGCTGCTGGCATCCGTCTGCTACGAGGAAGCCCCGCCCTGGAGGCGCCGCGCCGCTCACCGCCGGCTCGCTGGCGCGGTCGGTGACGACGAGGAGCGGGCGCGGCACCTCGCGCTCGCCGCCGAGCGACCCGACGCAGAGGTCGCAGCCGCCCTCGACGCGGCCGTGGTCACGGCATCGGCTCGCGGTGCGCCTGCCGCCGCCGCAGAGCTGTCGGAGCTCGCTCACGAGCTGACCCCGGCGGACCGCTCCGATGAGCAGCGCCGACGGCTTGTCGCGGCTGCCGAAGCCCATCGCTTGGCGGGCGATCGCGAACAAGCCGCTGCGATCCTCAACCGGCTCCTGCCCGATGTCCCTCCCGGGACGGAGCGAGCCGATGTCCTCTTCGCCCTCGCCCGCACACGGCGCGCCGACCTGCCCACGATCGCCGGCCGGTGCGAAGAGGCCCTACGTGAGACGGGCGATGACCACGCCCGTGCGGCCGAGATCCTGGTCTTCCTCAGCTGGACCCGACTGCTCGAGGGCCGCGTCCGTGACGCCCTCGCTCACGCCCGCGACGCCCTCCAGCATGCCGAGCAGTTGGGCGAGCAAAAGCTGCTCGCGCGCGCGATCGCGAGGGTAGCGATGGCCGAAACTTGGACCCTCGAGGTGACGCCGGGCTTACTCGAGCGCGGCGTGCACCTGGAGGAGGAACTTGAGGCATCCCTTGAGTTCCACGAGAGCCCGACGGTGACCATGGCACGGCGGCTCATGTGCCTGTCCGCCTTCGATCGCGCGCGGCCGATTCTCGAAGCAGCAGGGGCCGAGGCGCAGGCGCGCGGCGACGAAGGGACGCGAGGGCACGTGCTCTTCCATCTCTTTCAAGTCGAGTGGTTCACCGGGCAGTGGGCGACCGCCGCCACACACGTCGGCGCCGTGATCGAGCTCGCCGATCAACTCGGCGATGAGCAGTTCCGCTGCATCGCCCGCTATGCGCAGGCGCTACTGGACGCTCATCGCGGAGATATCCCGAAGGCGCGTGCCGCGGCCCAGGAAGCGGTGGAGATCTCAGAGGCGATCTCGGACGCGCTCTTCGGGCTGCAGAGCCGGACGGTGCTCGGCTTCATCGAGCTCTCGGTCGGCGACCCTGAGGCTGCCGATCGCCACCTGCGCCCGCTGCCTCCGTGGCTCGTCTCGCGTGGATGGGAAGAGCCGACGGACTTCGCGTGGACGAACGCGATCGAGGTGCTGCTTGGGATCGGCAAGCTCGACGTCGCGCGCGCGTACATCGAGCAGTACGAGGACCGGGCCAAGCGCTCGACAAGCCCGTGGGCCCTCGCCACCGCAGCGCGAGGGCGCGGGCTCCTGGCTGCGGCTGAGGGGGATCTGGCCGGCGCCCACGCGGCGCTGGATCGCGCACTCGCTGAGCATGAGCGGATGCGCTGCCCCTTCGAGCTCGGCCGCACGCTGCTCGCGGTCGGCACGGTGCGACGGCGGGCGCGCCAGAAGCGCGCCGCCCGGGACGCGCTCGAGCAGGGGCTCGTCCTCTTCGAAGCGCTTGGAGCGAGCCTTTGGGCGCAGCGGGTACGGGACGAACTGCAGCGCATAAGCGGACGCCGCCCCGGCTCGGATGAGCTCACCACGATGGAGCGGCGCGTCGCGTCGCTCGCGGCGCAGGGGCTTGCGAACAAGGAGATCGCCTCGGCTCTCTACATCAGCGTGCACACCGTCGAGGCCCACCTGACCCGGACCTACCGAAAGCTGGGAATTCGATCGCGTGCCGCGCTGGCCGGGCGGCTGTCGGCGTCGAACGCGCGGACGTGAGCCGTCAGCGGCTCAAAGTGTGGGGTTTTCCAGGATTTACTTCCGCGCCGCGCCCGCGTAGGTTCGATCCAGCGTGACGACCATCGACACAGTCGGACAGCTCCGGGAGACCTTCTCCGGCCAAATCCTCGCTCCGGGCGAGCCTGGCTACGACGAGGCCCGGCGAATCCACAACGGCCTGATCGACAAGCACCCGGCGCTGATCGCGCGCTGCTTGCACACCGGGGACGTCGTGGATGCGGTCAATCTCGGACGCGAGGACGGGCTCGAGATCTCGGTTCGCGGCGGCGGTCACAACGTCGCCGGCAAGGCGGTCACCGAAGGCGGTTTGATGATCGACCTCTCGCTTATGAAGGGCATCCACGTCGACCCCGCGCGGCGGGTGGCGCGGGCGCAGCCCGGGGTAAGGGTCGGGGAGTACGACCGGGCGACCGCCGTTTTCGGGATGGCGACGCCCAGCGGCGTGGTCTCGAGCACCGGGCTCGCAGGTCTCACGCTCGGCGGCGGGCTGGCGTGGCTGATGGGCAAGCACGGGATGGCCGTCGACAATCTCCTGTCCGCTGAGCTGGTGCTGGCCTCGGGCGAGGTGCTAACGGCAAGCGAGGAAACCGAGCCGGATCTGTTCTGGGCGATCCGCGGGGGCGGAGGGAACTTCGGCGTCGTGACCTCGTTCGAGTATCGAACGCACCCGGTCGCCACCGTCCTCGGCGGTCCTGTGCTGCACCCGCTCGCTGCGGCACCGGAGCTCCTCACCTTTTATCGCGAGTTCGCCGCCGACCTGCCGGACGAGATCGGCACCCAGGTCGCCTTCCTCCACGCGCCCGATGGCTCGGGGACAAAGCTCTGCGCGATCGCGGTCTGCCATGCGGGCGATGACCCCGACCGGGCCGACGCCGATGTCCGCCCGGTGCGCGAGTTCGGCTCACCGGCCGCCGACATGGTGCAGCGAATGCCGTACCCGCTGATGAACACGGGCGTCGACTGGCTCTTCCCTGAGGGGGCCTTCAGCTACTGGAAGTCGGCGTTCTTCTCGGAGCTATCGGATCGCGCCGTGGGGGTGATGACCGACGCGCTCGAGCGAGCACCGAGCGAGCTGTGCGCGCTCGTTGTCGAGGACGTTCACGGCGCGGTCACGCGCGTCTCGCCCACCGCCACGGCTTACCCGCACAGAGAGCCGGGCTTCAACCTCCTGCTGATCTCGAGCTGGATCGATCCTGGCCAGACGGACACATGCATCGCTTGGGCACGTGAGACCTTCGACGCGCTGGAGCCCCACATGGCCGACCGCTCCTATACGAACTACCTCTCGGCCGACGACCACTACCGCGTCACGGAGGCCTACGGTCCCAACCTCGAACGACTGGTCGAGCTGAAGCGTCGTTACGACGGCGACAACCTCTTCCGGCTCAACCAGAACATTGACCCGAGCGGGTGAGAGAAACCCGTTTGACGCCATGCCCGGGCCGCTGGTGACGTCGACACCTCCCACGTACGCGCGGGTGCGCTCGGCGAGCTGAGGGAGGCCATCGCGGAGCTCGCCGATTTCGTCCAGGAGTACGAGCCGCGGCTGATCTCCTACAGCGCGTTCTTCAGCGAGGATTGCGAGCAGATGACGGTCGTGCACGTGCATCCCGATCCCTCGTCGCTCGACTACCACCTGGACGTGGCCGGACCCCGCTTCCAGAGGTTCTCCCCGCTCCTCAGCCTGTCGTCGATCGAGATCTACGGGGAGCCGAGCGACAAGGCGCTGAAGCAGTTGCGGGACAAGGTCAGCTCACTAGGATCTGGGGAGGTGCTCGTGCACGCACCCCACGCCGGCTTCAGCCGCTCGGGTGCGCGAGCGGAGCGCGTCGAATTCTGACGTCGCCGGGCGCTTCGAGACGGAGGCTCCCGCCAGGCCTAAATACGGCTCGGGGATCGCGCGGCGCCTGTCAAGTCGAATGAGACGACCGCTCCGGTGGTCAAACGGACGAACCAGTGCTCGCTCGTGGACTACCGGAAGGCGAGGAGCCTGGGGTTGCGCATTGTCACGAATGCGGGCGTACGGACCAGGCTTGCACTTAGGACGAGCTCCGATAGTCCGCCAGGGCGTACCCCGCGCCTGCTTCTGCTCAAGAGGAGCACTCACGCAGCTGCTACCCGGCGTGACCCCTCTGCGCGAAACCAGCACCGACCATCGTCAGTGCCCCTATTCGCGCAAAGGAGCTGCGGCTCTGCAGAGCCAGATCATTTGGCCCGCCGGGAAACGCTGGGCGGTATCGCCGACCCGCGGTTCACAATCAGGGCGTGGAGCTGAACAACCGCGAAGTCGCTCTCCTAGTCTGGATCGCGATCGCGATCGCCTGGATGATCAGGCACCGGCAGCGGCTCCCGCCACAGCGAGATCGCGCGATGGATCAGCGAGCCGGCGGTCTTGACGCCGACGAACCAGACCTCGGTCACGGCCTATCGGGGAGCCCCGACCGCGACAGCCTCGCCGCCGCGCTCGGCCGAG
>DASXSZ010000079.1:0-3116 GCA_036505735.1 Solirubrobacterales bacterium | reverse complement strand
GGACCCGCGCGGCCCGCGCTCGCCGACGTAGCGGACGTCGTTGCTCGAGTCCTCGCCCCAGAGGCCGTACTGGAAGAGCGCGCCCATCGTCCCCGACAGCCCGATCCTCAGGTCGCGGGTGCCCCTGGCCCAGTCGTAGGCGGCCCCGAGGCCCTGCCCGAGCTCGACCGCCGGCTGCTCGGTCTTCGGGTAGTCGGGAGCGGTCGAGGAGTAGCGCTCGTCGAGGTAGTGGTCCTGGGCGAAGCGCCCGAAGATCCCGAGCGCGATCAGCGCCGCCAGCCCGATGCCGGCGAGCGGGACCGGCGGCAGACCCCGGCGGGCGAGGAAGACCAGCAGCACCGGCAGCGCCACGACGGTAAGGGCGAGCGCGGCGGTGCCCGGGATGCGATCGGTGTCGATCGCCCCGATCGCGCCGGCGCTGACGACTACCAGCACGGCGAAGATCGACAGTGTGAGGAGCCGCCAGATCCGCTCGCGGCTGCCGAGCCGCCAGACGCGCTGCCGCCCGGCGAACGGCGGCGGAATCGACAGCAGGGTGAGGGCGAGGACCAGCGCTGGCGCCAGGTAGCGGATGTTGAGCCTGAAGCCGACCGGCATCCCCTCCGGGCCGGACGCGCCGAGGGGTGTGAGCAGGTAGGCGATCGCGGAGACGAGCGCGACCAGCGCGAGCATCCGCTCCATCCGGCCGCCCCGCCAGATCACCAGCAGCACCGCGATCACCGCCAACGCCAGGTACGCGGGCCAGAGCTCTCCGAGCCGCTCGTGCAGCGCCGGGGTGAAGTAGCGGCCCCAGACGCCCGTGTCGGTGCCGTAGTGGACGATCGCGTACGGGTGGCGCCCCTGGAGCGCCTCGGCGTGGTGGATCGGGCCGATCGACTGCCAGGGGAACGGGTTGCCGGAGACGATCAGGTTGCGCGCGTACCAGTAGCCCCCGCCCACGGCCATCCCGCCGATCCAGGTGCCGGCGGCCCGGAGGCGATGGCCCAGGCCGCTGATCCAGATCACGCCGAGGGTGAGAGCGAGGACGGGGGGGACAACGGTGAGCTTCGTCCCCAGCGCGAGCCCCGCGGCCAGTCCGGCCACGAGGAGAGCGCCGAAGGGGGGCTCGGCACGCGCCGGAGGCCAGCGCGCGTTCACCAGCAGCGCGACCGCGGAGAGGAATAGCGCGATGGCGACGACATCGTTGTTGGCGTTCCCCGGCTGGCGCGAGAAGAGGAGGTTCGCCGCCATCACCGACGCCACGGCGGCGAGGCCGGTGGCTCCGGACCCGTACGGGCGCCCGATGCACCAGCCCGCGTAAAGGGCCAGACCGAGCCAGGCCATGTTGAGCAGGGGCGAGAGGAAGTCGTTCCCGAAGAGCAGCAGCCCACCGGCGTGAAGCAGCTCGGAGACCTGCGGATAGAACCAGTTGAGATAGAGCGGGTCCGTGTAGAGCAGCCCGGTGTCCGAACCCGTCTGCGCGATGTGCGCGGCGAGCGGTAGGTGGTACCAGAGCGAATCGCCCCCGTAGATCCCTCGATCGAGGGCGAGCAGCGTCGGACCGGCCCACTGCGCCGCAACGACCAGCGCGATCAGGACCGCCACGGCGAGCTCCACGCGGCTTGCCCGGGGAGCCACGCGCTCATCGGGTCCCCCGTCCTTGCCCCAGTGGGCGACCCTCGCGCCGGCTCGAATCAGCATCGGCTCGAGCCGCAGCGCCCCGCCACCCACGATCAGGCAAGCCGCCACCAGGACGACGCCGTCCAGGAGCCCGACGAGCCCGAGCAGCTCGGAGACCAGCACCAGGATTCCGACCGCGAGGATTGCGTCGGCCAGAAGGGCCGGGGTCCCGGTCCACCCGGGGAGGGCGGCGCGGCGGGCCGTCCTGCCGGCGATCGCCATCGAGAGGACGACGGCCACCAGGCCGATCACGCCGAGGATGTAGTCGCCGGTGCCGCTCACTGCTGGACCGACGCTGATCCTCCCTTGTCCTCCGGCGGGCCGCGCCGGTTGGCGGCGCATCCGCCGGGCGAGAGCGGGCGCGTGATCCGGAACACCGACACGCGGCCGGAGTGCAGGATCTCCTCGACCGCGGGGTCGGTCCTCACCCATCCCCTCTCCGGGGAGGGGCTGGCGGTGGCGGGGTTGTTCAGGTCGAGCTCCGGGGTGGTGACCAGGTAGTCGTAGTCACCGTCGTTGACCGCCTGCCGGAAGGGGGCGCAGCTCTCGATCGCGCGGAAGTCGGCCTCGGGAAGGTGGCGGCCGACGTACTGCACGTGGTTGGAGACGTCGTCCCCATAGAAGCCGTACTGGTTGTAGGCGCCGCTGGTCCCGGCGACCCCGATGCGGAGGTCCGAGGTCGGCTTCGCCCAGCGCACCGCGTCGTCGAGCTGGAAGCGGAAGTCCTCGGCGCGGTCGTAGCGGTGGGCGAAGTAGTCGTCGTGCCGCTCCCAGCCAACCGCCGCGACCGCGAGCGCGAGGAGTGCTCCCGCGACGCCGGCGAGCACCGCGCTGCGCCGCGCGACCGCGGCGAGGGCAACAGGGGCGCCGATCAGCACGATCCCGATCAACGCCGCCCACGGGATCGAGGCGAAGGGCCCCTTCCAGGCGACGTTGGCGTCCGAGTAGTGGGAAGTGAGAAAGAGCGCGACGATCCCGCCGGCGATCAGGGGCAGCCGCAGCCGCTCCGGCGTGAGACGAGGCTCGAGCGGCAGCAGCGCCAGCCCGAGCGCGAAGCCGGGGATCAGGTAGCGGAGGTTGATGCCAAAGGCGAGGGGGTGTCCCTCCGGGCCGGCGGCGGTCAGCGGCGTGAACAGGTAGGCGATCGCGGCCACGATCGTGACCGCGCCGGCCAGCCGGACGGCGGCCGAGCGCGGACGCCAGACCGCCAGGATCGCGCCGCCGGCCGCGCCGCCCAGGATCAGGAACCAGAGGGGCCCGAGCAGGTTCTCGATCGGGTTGAGGAAGTACGCGCGCCAGAGACCGGTGCTGGGGTGGCTGAAGATGTAGTGGGCGACCGTGAAGTCATCGCGTCCCTCCAGGCCTCGGTTGGGCCCGGGAAGGTCGATCGGCCCGATGTGACGGACCCAGGGCAACGGGTTGCCGGCATGGATCAGGTTGCGCAGGAACCAGAATCC
>DASXSZ010000078.1:0-4465 GCA_036505735.1 Solirubrobacterales bacterium | reverse complement strand
GACAAGCTGATCGAGCCGGCCGGTTGCCTGGAAATGGGCTGCCGCTACCTCTACACCTACGAGGAGGCGGCGACCGGGCGCCGGTTCATGGGGTGCCTCAACAAGGTCTTCAGCGCCGAGATCGACCTCGACATGTTCCTGCTCGCCGAGCGGAGCAGCGAGGGCTTCGGCGGGATCAAGATGACCGGCGAGCCGCTGCCGCAGTGTCACTTCAGCGTCGAGCGGGCCTACGAGGGAGCGGGCCCCGCCTACGAGTGCGTCAACCGCCGTTTTTTCGATGCGCCGGATGATCACTCGGACTCGATCCGGGCGTTCGACCTCCGCAACTCGCTGACCTGATCGACCGGATCAGCCGAGCAGCTCCTCGAGCCGCTCGAATGCGTCCGTCCAGCCTCCTTGATGCAGGGCGTGCCGCTCCTCGGTGGTGAACTCGCCCTGGGTGAGCTCCACCTCCGTCGCGTCACCGCGGTCCTGAAGGGACAGCGTCGCCAGCGTCTCTCGATCGTCCGGGTCCGGGGGGTCCCACCGGAAGGTGTAGGCCAAGCGGGCGGGCGGATCGACCTCTGTGAACTCCCCGGACAGGTGGAAGAGCTCACCATCCGGGGGCTGCATCGCGATCCGGTAGGTGGCGCCGACCGAGGGCTCGAAGTCGACGCTCGGTGCCGTGAACCCTCGCGGGCCCCACCACTTCGCAAGTTGCCCCGGATCGGTCAGTGCCGCGTATACGTCGGTTCGAGGGGCGGGCAGAACGCGCCTCATGCGCAGCGTCAAGCCTTCGGTTGCCGTCATCTCCACCTCCGATGGACCGACGCGCATCGTAGGCGCAAGAACAGCTATCAGTCCAGCCGATGCATGTCGGACTTCGTCGATTGGTCAGGGTCACGGCTCCGGTCGCGCTCAGTCTGGTGCTGGCCGGGTGTGGAGGCGCCTCGAACGCGACGGCGACCTCCCCCCACGACGTGGCCTCCCAGCTCGCCGAGAATGACGCGTCGCTGAGGTCGGCGATCGATTCGTGGCGGGCTGCGGCCGATCCGCCGAGCACCCAGCCTCCGGAGGACGTGACCGATCGGGCTGAGTATCTGGAGGCTCAGGTGCGCTCGCTCGCCAGGCATCCGAACCTCGCCGCCGCGGTGATCCCGATGCTGCCCGCGTCCCTAGCGCGCGAGGTGCGGCAGCTCACCGCAGCCGCGAACGATCTGCAGCGGCTCTCCGCAGGGACGCCTCCCCGCAAGCTGAAGACCGGCCTCCCTCCGCCGCTCGCGGATCTGGTCGCCTTCTACGGGGAAGCTCATGACCGCTATGGGATCGGGCCGCACTATCTCGCTGCGATCCACCTCGTCGAGACCAAGTTCGGCCGCGTGAAGAGCGAAAGCATCGCCGGTGCGAAGGGCCCGATGCAGTTCATCCCGTCGACCTGGGCGATCTACGGGAACGGGGGAGACATCCACGACCCGCACGACGCGATCCTCGCCGCCGCCAACCTGCTCCACCACAACGGCGCGCCGCCGCGCTATGGCCGGGCGCTGCGCGCCTACAACCCATCCGGCCTCTACGTCGACGCGGTCACCCGCTACGCGAAGGAGATCGCCCGCAACCCCTACGCGCTCTACACGCTCTACTGCTGGCAGCCATAGCGGCGGCCCTGAATCGCGGGGAACTACTGATGACGCGGGGCCGGCGGCCTCCTACCCTGATCGCCATCTTGGGCAGGCGGGTAAAGATCGGGATCGTCGCCCTGGCGAGCTTCGCGGCGTTTGCTCTGCTCCCGGCGGGCGCCGCAGCAAACGCGCATCCCACCCCGCATGCCCTGAAGCACAAGTATGGCCGGGGCACGAGCACGAACTGGTCTGGCTATGCGGTCGACGGGAGCGGTGCCAGTCACGTGGTCGGAACGTGGACGCAGCCGGCCGCGAACTGTGCCCCCGGCGAGAACAGCTGGTCATCGCCGTGGGTCGGGATCGACGGCAGCAACAGCAACACGGTCGAGCAGATCGGCACCGATACCGACTGCTCGAACGGCGTCCCCTTCTACTACGCCTGGTACGAGATGTACCCGAAGCGCCTCTTCACGATCGGCATCGCGGTGCACCCGCGCGACTCGTTCACCGGAGAGGTGACGTACACATCCGGAGCCTTCGCCCTCAAGCTGACCAATAACACGACGGGAGCGACCTTCCAGACCGCCCAGAGCTCCAAGAAGGCACGGCGCAGCTCCGTCGAGTGGGTGATGGAGGGGCCATCCAGTGGCCTGCTCACCAACTTCGGCTCGGTCGCCTTCAGTTCCGCCTCGGCGACGATCGGCGGCCAGACAGGGAACCTGGGCTCGTTCGCCGGCGCCCAGCCGATCACGATGGTCACTCAGCAGGGAGCCCCGAGAGCGGTCCCGTCGGCCGTGAGCGCCGGAACCTCGTTCAGCGTCAGCTGGCAGCACGGCTAGCGCTACCGCCGCCTCTCAGCGCTTCCGCGTCGCCTCCCGCCAGAGCCGGCGGGTGAGCAGCACGTCCTCTCGGGAGGGCGAGTGGCCGGCCATACCCGGCCCCTCGAACACGGCCGGCAGTGCCTGGAGTCGCGGCTCGCCCAGGAAGGCGCGGATGCCTGTCCGCCCGATCTCTCCTTTGCCGATGGGGGCATGGCGGTCGCGATTCGAGCCGCGCTCGTCACGCGAGTCGTTCACGTGCAGCAGCTTGAGCTGCTCGAGGCCAACCTTGGCGTCGATCTCATCGACCAGCTCCTTCATCCCTTCGGGAGTGCGCACGTCGTAGCCGGTGGCGTGCAGGTGGCAGGAATCGATGCAGAGGCCGAGGCGCTTCGGTCCGCCGGTCTTGTCGATCAGCTCGGCCGTCTCATCGAAGTCGCGGCCCAGCAGCTGCGGTGAGCCGGCCGTGTTCTCGTAGATGATCGGGCAGCGCTCGCTGCGCCCGAGCGCCTCCTTGATGAGCTTCACCGCCCGCTTCCGGGCGTTCGCCCGCGTGTCGTCCTTGAGCGCACCGGGGTGGACGACCACTCCGATCGCCCCGATCCCGTCCCCGACCCGGAGGGCGTGGGTGAGCGACTCGAGGCTCTTCCTCTGCATCTCTCGGTCCTTGGCCGCCGGGTTGATCAGGTAGATCATGTGGATCGCGACCACCTCCACCCGCGAGTTCTTCATGGCCTCCCGGAAGGCGGCGAAGTCGTCGTCCGAATAGCGCGTCGGGCGCCACATCCGGGGGCTCTGATTGAAGATCTGGATCGCGTCGCAGCGCATCTCCTCGGCGCGCTCGATCGCCCGGGGCAGGCCACCCCCTGTGGAAACATGGGCGCCGATCAGCATCGTGAGCTCAGATCCATCAGTCCCCGTTCGCGTCCGCTTCGCCCCGTCACCGACGGGCACCCTCCACATCGGGGGAGCGAGGACGGCACTGTACAACTGGCTCTACGCCCGGGGGCGCGGGGGAGAGCTGGTCCTGCGGATCGAGGACACCGACCGCGAGCGCTCGACCCCGGAGAACGTCGAGCAGATCCTCGACGCCCTGCGCTGGCTGGAGCTCGACTGGGACGAGGGGCCCGTCAGTCAGTTCGAGCGCTCCGAGCGGCACCGCGAGGCGCTCGAGCGGCTGCTCGAGGCGGGAGTGGCCTACCGGAACCCGGCGACGGGCGACGACGTCGCCGCCTGGAAGCGGGAGCACGGCAACCGCGGCTATCGCGGCGAGCCGACCGACGACCCGGGCGCGGCCGTCCGACTGCGGGTCCCGGACGGGGGCGACACAGTGGTCGCGGACGAGATCCGCGGCGAGGTGCGCTTCCCAAACGAGAGCTCCGACGACTTCGTCATCGCGCGGGGCGACGGGTCCGTCCTCTACAACTTCGCGGTCGCCGTGGACGACGCCGATATGGGGATCACGCACGTGATCCGCGGCGACGATCATCTCTCCAACACGCCCAAGCAGCTGCTGGTGATGGAGGCGCTGGGGGAGGCTCCTCCGCGCTACGCCCACCTGCCCCTGCTCCACGGCACCGACGGCAAGAAGCTCTCGAAGCGCCACGGCGCGGCCAGCGTGCAGGAGCTCCGCGACGCGGGCTACCTGCCGGCCGCGGTGCGGAACTACCTCGCCCTGCTCGGCTGGGGCACCCAGGACGACACGACGATCATGAGCACCGAGGAGCTGATCGAGCGCTTCGACGTCGCCGACGTGGGCCGGGCCAGTGCGATCTTCGACGAGCAGAAGCTCCGCTGGCTGAACGGCCGCTTCATGCGCGAGATGGACCTCGATGACTACACGGCGGTGGTCGCGCGGCACCTCGGTCGCGAGCCCGATGACCGGCTGCGGGCGGCCTGCGAGATCGCCCAGGAGAAGGCGCAGACGCTGGAGGAGGTCTGGCCCCTGATCGGGTTCCTCTTCGAGGAGCCGGAGACGGACGAGAAGGCGTGGAGAAAGGTGATGAAGGACGGCGCCCTCCCGCTGCTCAGCGAGGCCCTGGATGCGCT
>DASXSZ010000077.1:0-25430 GCA_036505735.1 Solirubrobacterales bacterium | reverse complement strand
CCGTAGACGGCCGACCCGGCCGCGAAGAGCGCGGCCAGCAGCGCGGCGGCGAGCAGTGCGGAGCCGAGAACCGTCAGCTGGACCGCCCCGGCGTGGTGGTGGTGAACTTGGACGGGCACTTGGTGATCAGGCTGTCCCGCTCCCCGACGAATGTCCCGTCCTGGAGCTTGCCCGTGACGATCACCTCGCGGCCCTCACGGAAGGGGTCGGGCACCGTCCCGGTGTAGCGGACCGGGATCGGGTCGGACCCGTCGCGGTCCGAGATCCGGAAGTCGAGCTGATCGCCCGAGTGCTTGATCGACCCGGGGACCACCATTCCCGTCAGTTCGTAGGTCCCGTTGGGGTCGGCTTGCAGGAGCTGCGAGGGTTGCTTCGCCTCGGTCGAGGCGGAGAACGACGTGTAGACGAGTCCGGCGGCGAGCAGGGCGGCCGCCGAGAGCGCCACGATCAGGCGGATCTTGCGCTTCCGGGAGGGATCCACGGACTGTGGATTATCGCAATGCGAGAATCAACGCCGTGACTGACGGGGAGGTAGCGCTGGAGCCGGTCGTAATCCTCTGCGGCGGGCGGGGGACCCGTCTGAGCGAGCGAACCGAGTCGATCCCGAAGGCGCTCGTCGAGATCGGGGGCCACCCGATCCTCTGGCACGTGATCTCGATCTACAGCCGACAGGGCTTCTCCCGCTTCCTGTTGCTGACCGGCTACAAGGGCGAGCAGATCCGGAGCTGGGTCGAGAGGAGCCCTTGGCCCGACCGCGTCGAGGTGAGCTGCCTCGACACCGGACTCGACACCCCGACGGGCGGCCGGATCAAAGCCGCGCGGGGGCGGATCGGTGGCGAGGCCTTCTCCATCACTTACGCCGACGGCGTCGCGGACATCGACTTGGGTGCGCTGGCCGACTTCCACCGCGAGGCGGGCGGGCTGGCGACGATGACCGTGGTTCGCCCAGAGCTGCAGTACGGGATCGCGGACCTGGATGAAGATGGCATTGTTCGCGGCTTCCATGAGAAGCCCCGGGTCGACAGCTGGATCAACGGCGGCTTCTTCTGCTTCGAGCCCGGCGTCTTCGACTACCTGGCCGACGACAGCGTCCTGGAGCGCGAGCCGCTCGAGCGCCTCGCCGCCGACGGGCAGCTGCGCGCCTACCGGCACGGAGGGTTCTGGGACTGCATGGACACCTACAAGGACGCCGTCCTGCTCAACGACCTCTGGGACTCCGGCGAGCCGCCCTGGCGCGTCCGGAGCGATCAGCCCGCCAGATGAGGGCCCTGGTGACCGGAGCGCGGGGGTTCGCCGCATCCTGGCTGGCGAAGGCGCTGCTCTCCTCGGGCGCCGAGGTGACCTCCCTCGATCGCGACGTGGCCTCGCCGAGCGGGCTCGAGCTGCTCGGAATCGCTGCAGATGTCAACGACGTCGTCGGCGACCTGCGCGACCGCGACCTCGTCGTCGGGCTGCTCCGCGAGACCTCGATCGACGCCGTCTTCCACCTCGCCGCCCGGGCGATCGTCGGCGACGCGAACGCCTCCCCCGTCTCGACCTTCGAGATCAACATCCAGGGGACCTGGGAAATGCTGGAGGCGTGCCGGGAGGCCGGGATCGAGGTCGTCGTCGTCGCCTCGTCCGACAAGGCCTACGGGCGGCATGAGGACCTGCCGTACACCGAGGGCTCGGCCCTCCAGCCCGTCTTCCCCTATGACGTCTCAAAGGCCGCCGCCGATCTGATCGCCCGGAGCTACTGGCACACCCACCGTCTGCCGGTGGCTGTCACCCGCCTCGCCAACATCTACGGCGGCGGCGACCGGAACTTCTCCCGGCTGATCCCCGAGACGGTGACCGCAGTGCTCGACGGCCGCCGCCCCATCATCCGCTCGGACGGCTCACCGGAGCGCGACTTCCTCTACGTCGAGGATGCCGCCGGCGCCTATCTCGCGATCGCCGAGGCGCTGGCCGGCGGCCGCGGTGCCGGCGAGGCCTTCAACGCCGGCTGGGGGCGGCCGCATCCCGTCCGCGAGGTGGTGGACCTGATCTGCGAGGTCGGGCCTCACCATGTCGAGCCCGACTACCAGGGTGCCGGGACCCCGAGCGGGGAGATCGAGCGCCAGTACCTCGACTCGACCAAGATCCGCAAAGAGATCGGCTGGGAGCCCCGGGTCGAGCTTCGCGAGGGCATCCGGCGAACCCTCGACTGGTACGGCGCGCATCCGGAGGTCAGGCCCGCCACGGCCGAAAGCGGATGACGGGACTTGAACCCGCTACCTCCAGCTTGGGAAGCTGGCGCTCTACCAGGTGAGCTACATCCGCGCTCGGGACATTCTAGGTCGGCTCACTAGCCTTCCGGGGGTGAGCTCGAAGTCTTTCGCGGTCGTGATCGCCGTGCTTGCGGTGGTCGGCCTGCTCGGTTTTGGCCTGCTGAGCAAGGGCGAGGCGTCCCTGTCGGTCGGGGACACCGCCCCGGACAAACCCCTGTCCATACTCGGCTCGTCGGGCACCGGGCAGATCGCCGACTACCGCGGCAAATGGGTGCTGGTCAACTTCTGGGCCTCCTGGTGCGAGCCGTGCAAGGCCGAGTCGCCGGTCCTGGAGGGCTTCCAGAAGGCGCACGCCGGCGAAGACTTCACCGTGCTCGGAATCAATCTCGATGACGCGACCGATGACGCGCTTGCCTTCGTTCACCGCTACGGGCTTACCTATCCGCAGCTGCGCGAGGGGGACGGCCAGGATCGCCGAGAGGCCTACGGGATGACCGGCTTCCCCGAGTCCTTCCTGATCGATCCGCAGGGCCGCGTCGAGCTGATCCGGCGGGGGCCCGTCGACCAGAGCTACCTGGACCGGACGGTCGTGCCGCTGATCACAACCCGCTCGTGATCCGCCGGGGACGGACCTCCGCCACGCTCGGCCGTCTAGCGGCCATCCCGGCGCTGGTCGCGCTCTTCACCCTCGCGCCGGCGGCATCCGCGGTCACGCCCCAGGCGAACCTGCCGGACATCGAGGACGAGGTGATGTGCACGATCTGCGGAACCCTGCTGGAGGAGTCCCAGTCCCCGCAGGCCGACCGGGAGCGGGCGCTGATCCGCAAGCTGATCGACGAGGGCCAGAGCAAGGACCAGATCAAGAACGCGCTCGTCGCCCAGTACGGTCCCCGCGTCCTCGCCACCCCCAGTGGCCATGGCATCGACCTCGCGGCCTGGATCGTGCCAGGCCTGTTGATCGCACTGGCGATCCTCGGTCTGATCCTCGGCGCCGCGCGGCTCGCCCGGCGCCCCCGCCGCGGCGATGACGCTGAGCCGCTCGACCCCGACGACGCTGCGCGCCTCGAAAGGGATCTCGCCTCTCACGACCCCTGACGCTTCGACGGGCGAGTCGCGTCACTACATGCGCTCGGGAGCCGCGATGCCCAGTAGCCCAAGCGTCCGGGCAATCGTGCGCTTGGTGAGCAGGCAGAGGCCGAGGCGTGACCCCTCGACGCCGGCCCCCTCGGCGCCGATCACCTGGCAGTCCCGGTAGAAGGCGTGGAAGTCGCGTGCCACCTCCATCGCGTAGGCGCAGAGCCGGTGCGGGGCGCGGCGCTCCGCGGTCTCGGCAACCTCCCCGGGTAGCTCGCAGAGCTGTTTGATCAGAGTCCGTTCCGAAGGCTCCATGAGCAACTCGGCGGCGGCGAAGTCCGCGGCGGCGGCGCGCTCCTCCGCCCCCTCCCCAGCCTTTCGCAGGATGCTCGCGATCCGGGCGTGGGCGTACTGGACGTAGTAGACCGGGTTCTCGTTGGAGGTCTTGCGGGCGAGCTCGAGGTCGAGGTCGACGGTCGTGTCGTGGCTGCGCTGCAGCATGAAGAAGCGCGCCGCGTCGGCGCCGATGTCGTCGATCAGCTCGTCGAGCGTGACGAACTCGCCACGGCGCTTGGACATCTGGGCCCTCTCGCCGCCCTCGACGACGTGAACGAGCTGCATGATCGCCACCTCGAGGGCGCCCGGGTCGTAGCCCAGCGCGGCCAGGCCTGCCCGCAGGCGCTCGACGTAGCCGTGATGGTCGGCGCCCAGCACGTCGATCAGCCGCTTCGCCCCGCGGTCGAGCTTGTCCCGGTGATAGGCGATGTCGGAGAGGAAGTAAGTCGAATCTCCATCGGAGCGGATCAGGACGCGGTCCTTGTCGTCCCCGAACGTCGTCGTGCGGAGCCAGGTCGCGCCCTCGCTCTCGTAGACGTGGCCGGCCTCGCGGGCGTCCCCGAGCGCCCGCTCCACGGCGCGCGACTCGTGCATCGCGCGCTCCGAGGACCAGACGTCGAAGGCGACCCCGTAGCGGTGCAGGGTCTCCTCCGCGGCTGCCACCATCAGGGCGACGCCCCGGCGCGCGACGGCATCGAGATCCTCCGGGTCCACTCCCTCGCCCTCGAGGCTGCGGCCGATCTCCACCACGTAGTCGCCCTCGTAGCCGTCCTCGGGCAGCGGTCCGCCGGTCATCCGCGCCGCGATCGAGGCGGCGAACCGGTCGATCTGGCCGCCGCGATCGTTGACGTAGTACTCCCGCTCCACCGGATGCCCGACGAACTCGAGCACGCGGGCGATCGAGTCGCCGAGCGCCGCGCCCCTGCCGCCGGCGGCGGTCACGGGACCGGTCGGGTTGGCGGAGACGAACTCGACGTTGACCTTCTCGGCGGAGACCTCATCCGGGAGTCGCGGTCTCCCGACTCTCTCCCCCTGAGCGGCGAGCTCGCCGGCGGCGGCCCGGTACCAGGCGTCGGAGAGGAAGAGATTGAGGAAGCCGGGCCCGGCTACCTCCACCTTCTCCAGGCTTCCCTCCAGGATCCGGCCGAGCTGGTCGGCGAGCCGCTCCGCGGTACCCCGCGGCTGCTCGCCCAGCGCCGGCGCGAGCAGCATCGCGGCATTGGTCGAGTAGTCGCCGAACTCCGCCTTCGGGGGCCGCTCGAGCGAGGGCTCGGAGCGCTCGCCCTCGGCGCCGTCGAGCAGTGACGCGGCGGCGGCCTGGACGGCGGAGCGCAGCTCTGCGACCGGATCTCCCATTGCTTCGATCCTACGGATCGGCTAGAGGTGGTAGGGCTCGCCGGCGAGGATCTTCGTCGCGCGGAAGAGCTGCTCGAGCAGGGCGATGCGGGCGAGCTGATGGGCCATGGTCTGCGGGCCGAGCGAGATCCGCTCGTTCGCGAGAGCCATGGTGCGGGCCGACAGCCCCTCCGGGCCGCCGATCAGGAAGCAGAGGTCCCGGGCGTCGATCTGGCGCTCGGAGAGCCACCTGCTCCACGCTTGCGAGCTCATTCCCCGGCCGCCGCGGTCGAGCGCGATCACGTGCGTCCGCGGCGGGATCCGCCCCTCGACGTTGACCTCGTCCCGCACCTCGATCACCTCGACCGGCTGGTGGCGCTGCAGCATCTTCCGGTAGTGCGCGTCGGCCTCCGCGAAGGGCGCCTTGACCTTGCCGACCGCGATCAGCGTCACCCTCACGGGCGCTCGCCCTGCTCCCAGGCGAGGGCCGCCCCGATGCGGTCGATGGTCGGCGGGTGCGTCCCGAACAGGAAGCTGAAGACGCCGGGTGGGTCGGGGTCGGCGAGATTGCGGTCGGCCAGCTGCTGCTGCAGCTCGATCATCCCCCGGGGATCGTCGGTGAGCTGGAGCGAGAAGGTGTCGGCCCGAGCCTCGACGCCCCGCGAGAGCTGGTTGCCCGCGATCCCGATCACGAACGAGGTGACCGCGATCGCGAGGGCGAAGGCCGGCAGGTAGGCGGGCCGGCCGGGCGCCACCCCCTGCCGCCGGGCCAGCGCCCCGGCCATGCCGGAGGCGAAGATCAGCGAGAGCGGGGCGACGATCGCGACGAAGAGCAGGCCCCGCTGGATGTCGTTGCCGTGCACATGCCCGAGCTCGTGGGCGACAACGGCGCGCCGCTCGCCTCTGTTCAGGTCGTTGAGCAGCGTGTCGTAGAGCACGACGCGCTTGGAGGAGCCGATCCCGTTGACGTAGGCGTTGATCGCGGTCGTGCGCCTACTGGCGTCGACGCGATAGACCTGCCCCACGTCCACGTCGGCCTTCCGCGCCAGCTCGAGGACGTCGCTGCGCGCCTCGCCCGGCTGGAGCGTCTCGAACTTGTTGAACAGGGGCGCGAGGACCACCGGGGCGATCCAGGTGAACAGCGCCGCGGCGAGCACGACGGCGACGCTGCCCGGAATCCACCAGCGCCCGCCGAAGCGGCGCATCAGGGCCAGCGCGAAGGTTCCGACCAGACCGGCGAGGATCGCTCCGATCGCGGTTCCCTTGAGCCAGTCGCCGAACCAGCCGCCCAACGACTGGGTGGACAGGCCCACGTCGACCGACCGCTCATGCGCCCAGACTCCGAACGGCCCCGTGACCACCGCGACGGCCACCGAGAGGCCTGCGGCGGCGGCCGCGCCACCGAGGATCGGCCGGGCCGCGAGGCGCTCGAGCGCCCTCCGGGTGCCAGCCGGGCGCCCAGTCGCGAGCAGGACGAGGACCGCGCCCTCGGCGAGCAGCCCGCCGACCAGGATCAGTCGCTGTCCGGAGGCGTAGTCGCGCGCCTTGGTGAGCTCGGCGTGGGAGAAGTAGGCGTTCTCGTCGGCGTGGACCGGCTGCTCGATGTCGCGGGGGCGCAGAAGCCAGGCGGCACCCTCCGCGACCACGACCGCGGCGACCGCGGTGGCGCCGAGCCGCAGCCATTTGGACGATGATCGGGCGGGCACCTCCCTACGATAAACGGCTGCCTCGGGCCCCCCGGCCCGCCCCCGGACGTCCGATCCCCGTGCGCGTCGCCATCCTCACAGACATCCACAGCAATCTGCCGGCGCTCGAGGCCGTGCTCTCGGCGATCGAGGAGACCGGCATCGAGCGCCGCTGGTGCCTCGGGGACGTGGTCGGCTACGGGGCGCAGCCCGACGAGTGCACGAAGCTCGTCTCCGAGCGCTGCGAGCTCAGTCTGGTCGGCAACCACGACCTCGCCGTCACCGGAGAGATCAGCACTGACGTCTTCTCGGCCTCGGCGGCGGCGGCCGTGGAGTGGACCCGCGCCACCTGCGAGGCCTCCACCATCGATTTCCTGCAATCGCTCGAGCCCGCGAACACCGAGCACGAGGTCGCCCTCTACCACGCCTCTCCACGGGACCCGGTCTGGGAGTACGTGCTCGCCGTCGACCAGGCGCGCGAGTGCATGGAGGAGCAAGCGGAGCGCGTGAGCCTGATCGGACACTCTCACGTGGCGCTCTGGTTCTCCGACGGCCAGGGGCCGCCGGGCGGCGACGGCGGCGGCCAGGCCGAGGACGGCAAGGAGATCGACCTCTCCGAGCGGCGCTGGCTCCTCAACCCCGGCAGCGTGGGCCAGCCCCGCGACGGCGATCCGCGGGCCGCTTGGCTGGATCTCGACACCGAGGCATGGAAGGCCACCTACCACCGGGTCACCTACGACATCGACAACGCCGCGGAGGCGATCAGGGAGGCCGGACTGCCCGAGCTGCTCGCCGACCGGCTCTACGTGGGCCAGTGACGGCGAGGGATCGGCCGAGATCGAGCGTTGAAAGCGGCATGGCTAGTATCGCCGCGATGCCGAAGATGCTCCGGCCGATTCTGCTTGCCCTGATGCTGGCGGCCGCCTCCGCGGCCATGCTCGGCTGCGGTGGGAACGGCGGCCCCTCCCCCTCCCTGTCCGCGCAGGAGGCGGCCGTGCTGACCTCGAAGATCGACGAGATCAAGGCCAACGTGGACGTCGGCAGCTGCGTGGTCGCCGGTGACAAGACCGAGGAGCTGATCGCCGACGTCCAGGACCTCCCCTCCAGCGTCAACTCCGACGTCAAACAGGCGCTGGAGAACGGCGCCAACCAGCTCAAGCTCCTGCTCGCCGATCCGAGCCAGTGCGAGGGCAGGACGACCACCAGCACTCCCTCGACGACCGAGTCGACCACCGAGTCGACGACCACGACCAAGACGCGGCCGAGCACCACGACCACCCCCACGCAGACCCAGCCGACCACGACGACGCAGACCCAGACGACGCAGACCACCACCCCGGGCGCCTCCGGGGGGATCGGACCTGGAGGACCATGAGCCCGCGCAGCCCCAAGGGCGAGCTGATCTCGGATCGCTACCGGATCGAGGACCGCCTCGGCAGCGGCGGGATGTCATCCGTCTTCCGCGCGACCGACACGATGCTGGAGCGGACCGTCGCGGTGAAGATCCTCGCCGAGCACCTCTCCGACGACGAGCGCTTCGTCGCCCGGTTCCGGCGGGAGGCCCTCGCCGTGGCGAAGCTCGTCCACCCCAACATCGTCCAGGTCTACGACACCGGCATCGACTCGGGACGGCACTACATCGTCATGGAGTACGTCCGCGGCCGCTCCGGCGCCCAGCTGCTCCAGTCCGAGGGCAGGCTCGACCCCGAGGCGACGGTCGAGATCGGCGTGCAGGCGTGCGCCGGCCTGGACTACGCCCACCGCCACGGGATCATCCACCGCGACGTCAAGCCCGGGAACCTGATGATCATCGGCGGGCCCGCGGGCGGCGGCGACACGACAGTGAAGCTCGCCGACTTCGGGATCGCCCGCGCCAGCGAGCAGACGCGGATCACGCAGGTCGGGTCAGTGGTCGGCACCGCCGCCTACCTGGCTCCCGAGCAGGCCCGCGGCGAGGAAGCGACCCCCTCGTCCGACGTCTACTCGCTGGGTGTCGTCCTGTACCAGTTCCTCACGGGACGGCTGCCCTACGAGGGCGCCTCCCTCGCCGAGCTGGCCGTCCGGCAGCAATCGGAGCAGCCCCTGCACCCGAGCTCATACAGCGATGACGTCCCGCAGGCGGTCGGCGATGCAGTGCTCGTCGCCCTGGAGTCCGATCCGGGACGCAGGTTCGCCGCCGCCGGCGAGCTCGCGGACGCCCTGCGCCGCGGCCTGACCGGCGAGTCGCCGACCGGGACCGCCGCGACCCGGATCCTGGGCGGCGAAGCGCCGACCGCGGCCACCCGCCACATGCCCCGCACCCGGACGCAGCGGCGTCCCCAGCGGCGGCCGGTCGCCCCACGGCAGCCCCGTCCGGTTCAGCAGCCGCGCCGCCGCCGCGCCCCGACGGTGGCCCGGAACCTGCTCGCGCTGATCGCGATCCTGCTGCTGGCGGCGGTGGTCGCCGCGATCGTGGTCCTCGCCTCGAGCAGCGGGGGCGGCAAGATCGACCTCGATCAGGTCGTCAAGGAGAACATCAACGACCAGATCGACGCGCTCAAGCAGGTCGTCGACGACAACACCAAGTAGCCGGTCTCGCGCGCGGGCGGTCAGCTCTGCGCCTGCCACGGTGACGCCCCATCGATCACCGCCGCCGAATAGACGGAGAAGCGGCCGGCGGCTATCGCCTCGCGGGCGCCGGAGAACAGGCGCTCCATGTAGGTCAGGTTGTGGAGCGTGAGCAGGCGGGTGCCGGTCAGATCCTTGTTGCGCGCCAGGTAGTGCAGGTACGCCCGGCTGTGACGGCTGCAGACCTCACAGGCGCAACCCGCGACGATCGGCGAGTCGTCGCCCGCGTATGCCGACTTCGTCAGGTCGATCCGGAATCGCCCGGCGGGATCCGGCGCGAGCGCGGTCCCGTGCCGCGCGAGCCGTGTAGGGATCGCGCAATCGAAGAGGTCGATGCCCATCCCGATGCCAGCCATCAGATCGTCGATCTCGCCGATGCCGAGCAGGTGCCGCGGCGCGTCGGTGGGCAGCAGCGGCAGCGTGAAGCCGAGCACGCGGTGCATCTCCGCCTTCTCGCGGCCGAGCGTCCCCCCGATCGCGATCCCGTCGACGGGGGCAGCGGAGTTCCGCTCCGCGGATTCCCGGCGTAGGTCCTCATGGACCCCGCCCTGGACGATCCCGAAGATTGCCTGCGTCGCCGGCCCCTCGGCCTCGTGCCAGGCGAGGCAGCGGTCGAGCCAGCGGTGCGTGCGCTCGGTTGAGCGCGCGGTGTAATCGCGATCGGCGTGGAATGGCGTGCACTCGTCGAAGGTCAGGGCGATGTCCGAGTCGAGCGCTGCCTGGATCCGCATCGACTCCTCCGGGCCGAGGAAGCGGCTCGAGCCGTCTAGGAGCGACTGGAAGGCGACCCCTTCCTCCGAGACCTCCACCTTGGCCCCGCCCGCGACGCTTCCGCGCCGCCCCTTGATCTCGTCTGCCACGCCGCCGTGCGCGAGCGAGAAGACCTGGAACCCTCCGGAATCGGTGATGATCGCCCTCTCCCAACCCATGAATCGGCGCAGGCCACCCCGGTCCGCGATCGCCTGCTCGCCCGGCGCCAGGTGGAGGTGGAACGTGTTGCCCAGCACCAGCTCGTAGCCGAGCTCGGCCACCTCCCTCGACGAGAGACCGCGGACGCTCCCCTTCGTCGCGAGCGGGATGAACGCGGGTGTCGCGACGGAGCCGTGCGCCAAATGAATCAGGCCCGTCCGGGCGGCGCCGTCACGGGCCTGAATCTCGAATCGGAGCCTGTCTGGATCGGATCTGATCCGGGAAGGTTGCCTTACTTCTCCTTGCCGGTGCCCTCGACCGTGCCCTTGCCGATCTGCACACGCCGCGGCTTGGACTCTGCCGGCTTCGGGATCCGGACCTCGAGGACGCCGTTGTCGAACTTGGCCTCCACCTTCTCGTCGTCGACACCCTGCGGCAGCGTGAGCGAGCGCGAGAAGTTGCCGAAGGCCCGCTCGACGCGGTGGTAGCCCTCGCCCTTCTCCTCGCTCTCCGCCTTGCGCTCGCCGGAGACGGTGAGGACGTTGTCCTTGATCTCGATGTCGACGTCGTCCTCGGTCATGCCCGGCAGGTCGCCGCGGAGGACGAGGTGGTCATCGGTCTCGACCAGGTCCATGGCCGGGATCCAGCGACGCGAAGTGCCGTTCGGGGTACGGCCCTCGAAGAAGCGGTCGAAGAGACGATTCATGTCGCCCTGCAGTGAGTCGAGCTCACGAATCGGGTCCCATCTGACCAGTGCCATATATCTCACCTCCTTAGGCTTCTATTGGTGCATTTACCATAAAACCTAAGTCTTAGTATGTCAAGTCTAGGCGGGATTCTCAAAGTTAATCCAGCCGCAGCGTACGCCCGGTCATCGCCTCGGGCTGGGGGATGCCGAGCAGATCGAGGGCGGTCGGCGTCACGTCCGCCAGAATGCCTCCCTCGCGCAGCTCGATCGCTCGCGCGGTGACGATCACGGGCACCGGGTTGGTCGAGTGCGCCGTGTTCGGCGAGCCGTCCGGCTCGAGCATCTGCTCGCAGTTGCCATGGTCGGCCGTGATGATCACCGCACCGCCCTTCTCGTGGACCGCGACGACCACCTCGCCGAGCCGCCCGTCGACCTCCTCGACAGCCGCGACGGCGGCCGGGATCACACCGGTGTGGCCGACCATGTCGGGGTTGGCGAAGTTGATGATCCCGAAGCGGTAGCCGTCGTCGCGCCAGTGCTCGGCGAACGCGCGCGCCGCCGCGGCTGCGCTCATCTGGGGCTTGTGGTCGTAGGTCGGCACGTCCCGGGGGGAGTCGACCAGGTAGCGCTCCTCCCCACTCCACTCCTTCTCGCGGCCGCCGTTGAAGAAGTAGGTGACATGGGCGTACTTCTCGGTCTCCGCGACGTGCAGCTGGCGCTCGCCCTGCTCGGCGATCACCTGGGCGATCGTCGTCTCCGGCTCGCGCGGCGGGAAGGCAACCGGATACGGCCAGCCGTGCTGGTACTCGGTCATCGTCGTCACCTCGAAGGCGGGCGTGCCGCCGCGGTCGAACTCGTCGAAGTCCGGCTCGCCCAGGGCCCTGGTGAGCTGCCTGGCGCGGTCGGGGCGGAAGTTGATGAAGATGAACGGCTCGTCCGGGTCGGCCCCGTCGTAGTCGCCGATCACGGTCGGCTCGATGAACTCGTCTGTGAGCTCGCGCTCGTAGGACTCGCGGATGGCGGCGACCGCGGCGTCGGCGCGCGGCGCCTTGGCGTGGACGATCGCGTCGTAGGCGCGCTTCGTGCGGTCCCAGCGGCGGTCCCGGTCCATCCCCCAGTAGCGGCCGCCCACCGTGCCGACCCTGCCGGTCCGGCGGAGCCAGCGCTCGACCTCCTCCACGTAGCCCGCGCCGGCGGTGGGCAGCGTGTCCCGGCCGTCGGTGAGCGCGTGGAGGACGAGGTCCGAGACACCCTCCTCCCCCGCCAGCTCGATCACGGCCTCGATGTGCTCCCAGCCCGAGTGGACTCCGCCGTCGGAGATCAGGCCGATCGCGTGCAGGCGGCCGCGGCGGGAGTCGCGCGCGGACCCGCAGGCGGCCCGCAGCGCCGGGTTCTCGAAGAAGCTGCCGTCAGCGATCGCATCATCGATGCGTGCCAGGTCCTGCTTGACGATCGCGCCGGCGCCCAGATTGAGGTGCCCGACCTCGGAGTTGCCCATCTGGCCCTCGGGCAGGCCGACGGCCCGTCCCGAGGTGGTGAGTGTCGTGTGCGGATAGGAGGACCAGAGCTCGTCGAACACCGGAGTGCTCGCCTGGGAGATCGCGTTGCCGGGACCGTCCGGGGCAAGTCCCCAGCCGTCCAGGATCACCAGCGCGAGCGAGGGCACCGGGTCGCTGGTGGGGCCGGCTGGAAGCGGGTTCATCGGCGGGATCGAATCACGCGGCGTCGACGATGGCGGCGAAGTCGCCGGGATCGAGGCTCGCGCCGCCCACGAGGGCGCCGTCGACGTCAGGCTGTGAGATCAGCTCGGAGGCGTTGCCGGGCTTGACCGAGCCGCCGTAGAGGATCCGGATCACCTCGGCCGCGTCCGTCGAGCGGGACTCGATCAACCGGCGGATCAGGGCGATCGCCTCCTGCGCCTGCTCCGGGGTGGCCGTGCGGCCGGTGCCGATCGCCCAGATCGGCTCGTAGGCGATCACGACGTCGCCGAGGCGATCCTCCGGCACATTCGCGAGGTCGGCCTCGATCTGCCGCGTCAGCACGCCCTCGGTCTGATCGCCGTCGCGCTGCGATTCGTTCTCGCCAACGCAGAGGATGGGCCGGAGCCCGGCCCGCAACGCCGCCGGGACCTTGTGCGCCAGCGCCTCGTCCGACTCGCCGAAGTATTGGCGGCGCTCGGAGTGCCCGAGGATGACCCCCTGGACGCCGAGGTCGAGCAGCATCGGCGCCGAGACCTCACCGGTGAATGCGCCCTCCGGTTCCTCGTGCATGTTCTGCGCGGCCACCCGAACTCGGCTCTGCAGGCAGAGCTCGACCGCCCTCCCCAGCGACGGGAAGGGTGGGCAGATGACGACCTCCGGGCCGGACTCCGGCACGCGAGGAAGGAAGTCGGCCAGGAAGTCTTCGGTCCCCTCGACGGTCTTGTGCATCTTCCAGTTGGCCGCCAGGAGCGGCGTGCGGTCAGGCATCCCGGAGAGCCTCCACTCCGGGGAGCTCGCGGCCCTCCATCAGCTCCAGCGACGCTCCGCCCCCCGTGGAGAGCCAGTCGACCGAGTCGGCGAGCCCGAACCGCTGCAATGCGGCCACCGAGTCTCCGCCTCCGACCACCGTGTGACCGGGAGCCGCCGCGACCGCCTCGGCGACCGCGCGCGTGCCGGCGTCGAACGGCTCCACCTCGAACGCGCCCATCGGCCCGTTCCAGAAGACGGTCCCGGCACGGCCGATGCGCTTGGCGAAGTTGGCCGTGGTGTTCGTGCCGACGTCGAGTCCCATCCAGCCCTCCGGGACGTCGACGCCGTTGAGCTCGCGCGTCTCCGTGCCGGCGTCGAGCTCCCTGCCGAGCACCAGGTCCTCCGGGAGCTCGAGGATCGAGTCTGAGCCCTCGGCCTCCGCGAGGACGCGCTTGGCGGACTTCACGCCCTCCTCCTCGACGAGCGAGTCGCCGGTGTCGCGGCCCTCGGCCTTGAAGAAGCTGAAGCACATCGCGCCGGCGATCAGGATCTCCTCGGCAAAGCCGAGAAAGCGGTCGATCACCCCGAGCTTGTCGGTCACCTTGGCACCGCCCAGCACGACCACCAGCGGCCGCTGCGGGTCGTCGCGCACCGAGGTCAGCTCGACCATCTCGCGCTCGAGCAGCAGCCCCGCGTAGGCGGGCAGGTGGTGGGCGACACCCTCGGTGGTCGCGTGGGCGCGGTGGGCCGAGCCGAAGGCGTCGTTGACGTAGACGTCGGCAAGGCCCGCAAGGGCCTCCGCCAGCGCCGGGTCGTTCTTGGTCTCGCCGGGCTCGAAGCGGCTGTTCTCGAGCAGCAGGACCTCGCCGGCGCCGAGGTCGGAGGCCATCGCCTCGACCTCGTCGCCCACCAGGGCTGGGGCCTGCTTGACAGGCGCGTCCAGCAATTCCCCCAGCCGCTTGCCCACCGGCCCCATCGAGAGCGCCGGATCATGGCCCTTGGGCCTGCCCAGGTGGGAGACGAGCACCACGCTCGCGCCCCGGTCGCGCAGTAGCTCGATGGTTGGCAGCGAGGCCCGGATGCGAGTGTCGTCGACGACCTCGCCCCCTTCCAGCGGAACGTTCAGATCCGCGCGCAGAAGGACGCGCTTGCCGTCGACCTCCGCGTCTCTGACGCTCGCCTTGCGGAACGAGCGCGTCGCGGTCGCCTCAGGCACCGACCGTCGCCGGCTGCAACACCTTCTCCGCGAGGTCCACGCAGCGCATCGAGTAGCCCCACTCGTTGTCGTACCACGAGAAGACCTTCACGAACTTGCCGTCGACGACCGCCGTCTGCTCGGCGTCGAAGACCGACGAGTGCGGGTCGGTGACGATGTCGGTCGACACGATCGGGTCCTCCGTGTACTCGAGGATGCCGTCGAGGGGCCCTTCGGCGGCCTCCTTCATCGCCGCGTTGATCTCGTCGACGCTGGTCTCGCGGGAGACGTCGCAGACCAGATCGACCAGCGAGCCCGTGATTACTGGCGCCCGGACCGAGACGCCGTTGAGTTTCCCCTGCAGGTCCGGGAGGACGAGGCCGATCGCCTTCGCGGCGCCCGTGCTGGTCGGGATCAGGTTGACGGCCGCCGCGCGCGCCCTCCGGAAGTCCTTGTGTGGCATGTCCTGCAGGCGTTGATCGGCGGTGTAGGCGTGGATCGTGGTCATCAGCCCGCGCTCGATCCCGAAACTGTCATTCAGCACCTTGGCCACCGGCGCCAGGCAGTTGGTGGTGCAGGAGGCGTTGGAGATGATGTTGTGCTGATCGGGGTCGTAATCGGTCTCGAAGTTGACCCCGAGCACGACGGTGATGTCCGGATCGGTCGCCGGCGCCGAGATGATCACCTTCTTGGCCCCGGCATCGAGGTGCTTCTGTGCCCCCTCCCGCTTCGTGAACAGCCCGGTGGACTCGATCACAACCTCGACCCCGAGGTCGCCCCAGGGCAGGGCGGCGGGATCCCTCTCGTTGAGGACCTTGAGCTCCTTGCCCTCGACCCTGACACCGCCGTCGGAGACCTCGATCTCACCCGGGAACCGGCCCAGGATCGAGTCGTACTTGAGCAGGTGGGCGATCATCTCGGCGTCGATCACGTCGTTGACGGCGACGAACTCAAGCTCCGAGCCCGCCTCGTGGGCAGCGCGGAAGATGTTCCGCCCGATGCGCCCGAAGCCGTTGATGCCCACCTTGACTGCCATTTGAAGTCCTCCTAGGGGATTGATCTGATCTACCCAAACTATCGAGCATGGGGCTGCTCGACGCTGTGGCGGGCGCTCAGATCAGCTTTAGTGGGCGACGCACACCTCGACCAGGTACCCGTCGGGGTCGTTGAGCCGGCAGGAGTAGTTGCCCGGGCCGAAGGAGGGGGCGGCGCCGGGCTCTGCCACGGGCTCGCCGCCGTTCGCGCTGCCCGACTCGAAGGACGCCTTGACCGCCGGGATGCTCTTCGCCGGGAACGAGATCTGGCCGTAGCCGGGTCGCTGCGTGTCGGAGAGCTCGATGAAGAACTCGGCCTTGATCAGGCCCCAACTGACCGAGTTCGCGGGAGCCTCCTGGCGGCGCCAGCCGAGCGGCGCCAGGATCGAGTCATAGAAGGCGCCGCTGCGTTCGAGGTCCGAGACTTTTACGGCTGCGTAATGAAGCATCAGCGGGTGAAGCAGGGACGAGACAATCCCTGGCGGAGGAGCACCTTACATGGGAACCCGAGCCCCGCGTCATTGTCGCGGTTCCCAGCGGAAAAAGCGGATCGCGATGGCGAGGCCGAGCAACCCCCAGGCCGCCACGACGGCGAGATGGCCGAACTCGAAGCCCGCGCCCGTCGTATTCGGGTCCCAGGCCGTGAACATCGCCTCGAAGAAGTGGCGGATGGGGAACGCGTCGGCGAAGTTGAGGACGCCGTCCGGGATCTCGTTTTGCGGGATGAAGACACCTGACAGGAAGTAGAGCGGCAGCACCGTCGCGTTGGTTACCGCCGGAGCCGCATCGGCCGTCGGGATGAGGGCCGCGAGCGCGAAGCCCAGGCAGGAGAACGAGATAGCACCGACAGCAAGCGTGACCAGCATGGCGGGCATGGTGTGGGTGGGGATGTGGACGCCATAGAGCAGCCGGCCGATCACGGCGATCAGGACCACCATGATCAGCGTGATCACCAGCGAGTTCCCGACCCTGCCGGCGATGAAGGTGGCGGGGGGCAAGGGCGTTCCGCGAACTCGCTTGAGCTGGCCGGCCTCCCGCTCGGCGGGGAGATTCGTCCCCAGCTTCACCATGGTCGCCGAGATCACCGCGAGCGAGAGGATCGCCGGCACGTAGTAGGTGGCGCCCTTGACGTCCAGCCCGGAGATCTCCCTGTTCTTGAACACCGTCGCCAGCCCGATGAGGAAGATCAACGGCAGCGCCGCCGTGAAGAAGACCGCCACCCCGTTTCGCCAGAAGACCTTCTGGTCGAACCGGAACTGGTGGAGGACGAGGGCCGCCCCGCTCACGCCCGGTCCTCCCCGGCCCCGTCGACGCCTGCGCCCTCGGTGAGCTCCAGGTAGACGTCCTCGAGGCTCGGGCGCCGAACCTGGAGGCCGGGCAGGCCCACCCCGCGCTGCGTCGCCCAACTGGTCAGCTCGCTGAGCACGGGAACCGGGTCGTCCACGCTCAGCGAGACGGCCGCCGCGTCGATACGTGCCCCGTCCCGAACCGCGTCCGGCAGGTCGGCCGAGACCGTGCCCGAGGGCAGCCGGAAGCTGATCTCGGTGCGCGCCTCGCGGTCCCCGCCGAGCTCCTCCGGCGAGCCCGTCGCCACGATCCTCCCGGCGGAGATGATCGCGACCCGGTCGGCCAGGGCCTGAGCCTCGTCCATGTAGTGGGTGGTGAGGAACACCGTCTTGCCCAGGCCCCGCAGGCCGGCGATCACGTCCCAGGCCTGGCGGCGTGCGGAGGGGTCAAAGCCGGTCGTGGGCTCATCCAGGAAGAGCAGCTCGGGGTCGCCTATCAGGGCGAGGGCGACATCGAGCCGCCTCTGCTGCCCGCCGGAGAGCTTCGCGGTCCGGACATCCGCCTTCTCGGCCAGGCCGACCAGCCTCGCGGTCTCGTCGACGTCGCGCGGCGACGCGTAGTAGCCGGCGTACTGCTCCAGCGTCTCGCGGGGCGTCAGCTCCGGAACCAGCCGCGACTCCTGCAGGACGAAACCGACGCGCTGGCGCCAGCCCCGGTCGGCCGACTGCGGGTCCACGCCGAGGACGCTGACCTCGCCCTCGTTTCGAGGCCGGTACCCCTCGAGTATCTCGACGGTGGTGGTCTTGCCCGCACCGTTGGGGCCCAGGAAGGCGAAGATCTCGCCCGCGTCGACCTCGAGATCGATCCCCCGCACCGCCTCCAAGCCGTCGTAGGACTTGCGCAGGCCCTTGACGCTGATCACGGGTTCGGCCATCCGACGGATGTTATGGACGGCTTATCTAGCGAGCGGCGGGGCGCGGCTCAAGCTCCACGTCGCGGTGCACGAGGCGAAGCTTGACGTCCTTGCGCTTGCTGAGCTCCCGCGCGATCCGGTCGGCGACCGTGACCGAGCGGTGGCGGCCACCGGTGCAGCCCACCGCGATCGTCAGATGCTGCTTGCCCTCCGCGACGTAGGCGGGGAGCAGGAACTCGAGCAGCGGCATCAGGCGCCCGTAGAACTCGCCGGCCTGCGTGCCGGACTCCACGTAATCGCGGACGGGCTCGTCGAGCCCGGTCAGCGGCCGCAGCTCGTCGACGTAGTGCGGGTTCGGCAGGAAGCGGACATCGAGGGTGAGATCGGCGTCCAGCGGGGGGCCGTTCTTGAACCCGAAGGTGAGGATCGTCAGGGCCAGCTGGTTCTCCTGTCTGTCCCTTCCGATCAGCTCGGTCGCGATGCGGCGCCGCAGTGCCGCGCCGGTCAGTGACGTCGTGTCGATCACCACGTCGGCGCGCTCCCGGAGAGGCGCGAGCCGGTCGCGCTCCGCCCGGATGCCGTCGACGATCCTGCCGCTTCGGGCGAGCGGATGCCTGCGGCGGGTCTCCTTGTAGCGGTGCAGGAGAGCCTCCTCGTCGGCCTCCAGGAAGACGACCTTCAGATCCAGCCCGCTGGCGGCGAGCTCGTCGAGCACCGCGAGCAGGTCCTCGAAGTACTCACCGCCCCGCACGTCGGTCACGACGGCGGCCTTCTCCACCCCGCTGCCCTCGTGCCGGAAGAGCTCACCGAGGCCGCCGATCATCCGCGGCGGCAGGTTGTCGACGCAGAAGTAGCCGCCGTCCTCGAACGCAGCAATCGCCTCCGACTTGCCGGCGCCTGAGTAACCCGTGATCACCACGAGCTCGACTCGCTTCTCGCCGGGCCCCGCGCCGTCTCCGTCTTGCGAAGCCTCGGGGTTCATCAGCCCGCTCTGTGGAGTTGACGGTGGATCTCGCGAGCGAGCTTACCGGGCACCCCGGGCACCGCTTCGAGCTCCTCGCGGCTCGCGGTCAGCAGGCGGTCCGGTGAGCCGAAGTGCTTGAGCAGGGCGCGCTTGCGGGCCGGGCCGACGCCGCGGACGCCGTCCAGCACCGAGGCCGTCATCGCCTTGTCGCGCCGGCTGCGGTGGAAGGTGATCGCGAAGCGGTGCGCCTCGTCCCGCACCCGCTGCAGGATCCGCAGCGCGTCGGAGCCCTTCTCGAGCAGGATCGGGTCGCTGCGCTCGGGGACGAAGACCTCCTCGATCCGCTTGGCGAGGCTGACTACCGCGACCCCGCGCTCGGTGAGCGGCTCGAGCGCCCTCAAGCCGGCCGAGAGCTGGCCCTTGCCGCCGTCGATCACGATCAGGTCGGGAAGGGCCGCGAAGCTCGCGTCGCGGTCCGAGTCGTGCGGCGAGATGTCGGCCTGCTGCAGGTATCGCCCGAGCCGCCGGGAGAGCACCTCCTGCATCGCCGCGAAGTCGTCCGGGCCGCCCCCGTTCTCCCCGAACTCGCCCCGGATGCCGAACTTGCGGTAGTCGGACTTCTTTGGCGCACCTCCCTCGAAGACGACCATCGAAGCGACCGTGTGGGTCTCCCCCAGGTTCGAGATGTCGAAGCCCTCAATGCGCACCGGGACCCGCTCCAGGCCGAGCGCCTCCTGGAGGGCGGAGAGCGACTCGACTCGCTGCTGGCGGCGATGCTCGCGCCGCAACTTGTCCTGGGCGAGCGCAAGCTTGGCGTTCTTCTCGGCCGACTCGCGCAGGCGCCGCATGTCGCCCCGCGAGGCGACCCTGACCTCGACCTGGGAGTCGCGCTGGCTGCTCAGGGCCTCGGCGAGAACCGTGGTCCTGCCCTTGAGCTCCGGCCCGACGATCACCCTGCCCGGGACCGAGGGCGCGGCCCCGTAGTACTGGAGCAGGAAGGTCTCGGCGACGTCACCCGGGTCGCGATCCCCGTCCCCCTCCGCGCCCGCGAGGTAGAACCCCTGGCGCTCGGCGAGCACGCCATCGCGGACCTGGAAGACCTGCGCGTTGGCATCGTTTGCCTCGACGGCAACGCCGATCACGTCCGCGCTCCCGAGGGAAGCGCCGGCCACCGCACGGCGCTCCATCATCCCCGTGACCGCGTTGAGGCGGTCCCGGAACAGCGCCGCCCGCTCGAAGTCCTGCGCCTCCGAAGTCTCCTGCATCTTCTGCTCGAGATCCCGGGCGATCTCCTTGTAGCGGCCCGAGAGGAAGCCGACGATCGCGTCGATGTTGCGCCGGTACTCGTCCTTGTCGATGTATCCGACGCAGGGCGCCTGGCAGCGCTTGATGTAGTAGTCGAGACAGGGGACGCCGGAGCGCCGTCCGGGCTCCGGCCCCTCGCAAGTGCGGTACTGGAAGAGCTTGCCGAGCAGGTCGAGCGTCTCGCGGACGCGCTTGGCGCTCGAGAACGGCCCGAAGTAGGCGCGGTTCGGACGATGGCGCTCGCGGGTGAAGTAGACGCGGGGGAACTCCTCGTCGAGGCTGATGCCGACGTACGGATAGGACTTGTCATCCCGCAGGCGAATGTTGAACCGCGGCCGGTAGCGCTTGATGAAGCTCTGCTCCGAGAGCAGGGCATCCGCCTCGTTCCGCGTCACCAGGAACTCGATCGACTCGGTGCGGTCGATCAACTCCGCGGTGCCGCCCATCCCCGCCCCGCGCCCGGAGCCCTTGCCGGCGAAGTGCGACGCCACCCGCTTACGGATCGAGTTCGCCTTGCCGACGTAGAGGGCGTCGCCCGCCCTGTCGCGGAAGACGTAGACGCCCGGGGCATCTGGGAGCTCCCGGCGCTGGTCGGCCAACTTCTCGCTGGTCTTTGGCACAAATAGAAGGGTAGGCTCCGCGGTCCCGCGCCCCCAGGAGGATGACCATGGCGAAGACCGCAGAGACCGAGGTTCCGTTGCTGACAGGCGATCCGCCCGAGCTGGAGACACTCGAGATCGAGGTGGAAGGAGAGGTCGGGACGCTGACCCTGAACCGCCCGGACGCCCTCAACGCCATGAGCCCCGAGCTGATCGGGGAGCTCACCATCGCCGCGGCCTGGCTCGCCGATCGGGCGCCGATCCGGGCGCTGATCATCACCGGCGCCGGGCGGGCGTTCTGCTCGGGCGGGGACGTCAACTGGTTCAAGCGCGGGGTCAGCAACGAGAGCGTCGACCTGCCATCCGAGGTGCGCCGGGGGGCCGAGCAGCTCCACAACGCGATCGTCGACATCCGCCGCATCCCGTATCCGGTGATCGCCGCGATCAACGGGCCCGCGGCGGGGGCCGGCATGTCGCTCGCGCTCTCGGCGGACATCCGGATCGCCTCCGAGGATGCCTTCCTGGCGATCGCCTATGGGCGCATCGGGGCAGCACCGGACGGCGGGATGACCTACTTCCTGCCGCGGGTCGTGGGCCCCGCGAAGGCGCTCGAGCTCGCGCTCAACGACCCCAACCTCGACGCCGAGGCGGCGCACGAGGCGGGCCTCGTCACGGAGGTGGTCCCGGCCGACGAGCTGCTCACCCGAGCTCGCGAGAAGGCCGAGAAGCTC
Source organism: Solirubrobacterales bacterium (assembly GCA_036505735.1). Classification (GTDB taxonomy): domain Bacteria; phylum Actinomycetota; class Thermoleophilia; order Solirubrobacterales; family 70-9; genus DASUPK01. The sequence continues at coordinate 4,069 of DASXSZ010000077.1, read as the reverse complement.
GCGGCCAAGGCTCCCTACTACGTGCGGATGACCAAGCGGCTCCTGCACGAGAGCATCGAGCACTCGCTCACCGACCATCTGCAGCTCGAGCGTCACGGGATCGCCGACAGCATGGGGACCGAGGACCTGCGCCGCGGCGTGACCGCCTTCTTCGCGGGCGAAACGCCGGAGTTCCGGGGCGACTGAGCAATCCCAAGCGTTTAGAGGCCCGTACTAGAGTGGGCCAACCTGGCGACGAGAGAAAGGTGGCCTCGATGAGACGAGCTTCAGCAGTGCTGGCCGTGGCGGCCCTGGCCGTGCTCGGCCTGGCCGCGTGCGGGGGCGGCGGCGACAACAACGAGACGACCGCGGCCGCGACGCCCGCGACCACGGCTCCGGCGGCTGGTGGCGGCGGGGGCTCGACGGTCGACATCTCGACGCCCTCCGGCAGCACCCTGGCCTTCGAGCAGAAGGACGTCAGCGCCAAGACCGGCAGCGTGACCATCAGCTTCGACAACATGCAGGCGCTCCAGCACGACGTCAAAGTCGAGGACTCCTCCGGCAAGGAGCTCGGTGGAACCGATCTCGTCTCGTCCGGAACCGCCACCGCGACGGTCAACCTGACGCCCGGGACCTACACGTTCTTCTGCAGCGTGCCCGGTCACCGCGAAGCTGGCATGGAGGGGACGCTGACGGTGAAGTAGCGCGCTATTCGGGGAGGGCTCGGCCGACCGAGTCCGCGACGCAGGCCGGTTTGTCCGAGCCCTCCAGCTCAACTGTGAAGCGCGTGACGACCTGCCACCAGCCGGCCCCGACCTCCTCGACCTCGGTGATCTCGGAGGTGATGCGGACCCTCGACCCGGCGGGCACGGGCGCCGGGAAGCGCACCCTGTTCCAGCCGTAGTTGACCCCGAGCTTGAAGCCGGTCGAGTCGAGGAGCTCCAATCGCATGCCGTCGATCAGCGAAAGGGTGAGGTTGCCGTGAGCCACGGTGGTCCCGAACGGGCTCTCGGTCTTGGCCCGTTCTGTGTCGACGTGGATCCACTGGTGGTCGTTGGTCAGGTCGGCGAAGGTGTTGATGTCCTCCTGCGTGACCTCGCGCCACTCGCTCGGGCCGATCGTCTTTCCCTGCAGGGCCTTTAGCCCCTCGATCCCGTCGACTTGAACCGTCGCCATGGCTCAGACCCTACCGTTAGCGCACTGGCTATGAATACGTCCCAGACAGGCCGGCTCTACATCCGCGGCGCTTTCTCCGTGTCGGCCTGCGTGGCGCTGGCCCTCGGTGTCGCCGCCTGCGGCGGCGGTGGCGGTGGGGGCAACGGCCCTGGATCGAAGACGCTCGACCTCGTGATTGGCAACTCGCTGCCACTCAGCGGCGGCTCGAAGGCCGTCGGCGACTCGGGCCAGAAGGCGTCGGCCGTGGCGGTCGAGGAGATCAGGCGCGCCATCGAGGCGGCTGGCGCCGACCATACGATCAGGGTCGTCCAGCAGGATCAGGGCAGCGACACTGACAGCGCGGTCGATTCGGCCGAGAAGCTCGTCAACGGCGATCGCGCCAGCTGCCTGACCGGGCCATGGTCGCCGGATGCGGTGGCGCAAACCGCGCACGACATCACCATCCCCGCGAAGGTCCTCGAGATCTCTCCGGTGCCCACGGGTCAGGACGTCGCCGAGCTCAGCGACCACGACCTCGTCGACAGCACCGCGCTCCCCGATTCGCTCGAGGGGTCGGCTCTCTCCAAGGCGATCGACAGGGATCTCGGCGGCACGCAGGGATACACGGTCAACGTCGCCGCCAGCAACGACAGCTACGGCGATTCCATCACCCAGGACTTCATCGAGGCCTGGCAGGGCGATGACGGCACGGTCGGCGCACAGGTCGTCCTCGCCCCGCCGCCTCTCAGCACCTCGTCGACCTACTCGAGATCGAGCGGCGACTCGACGACCACCGGCGGCTACTCCGGGACCAGCTCATCGGCGTACTCCGCGCAGGCCGAGCAGATCACCACGGGGAGCCCTGACGCGGTCCTGATCGTCGACGACCTCACCGGGTTCTCCCAGATCGCTCCGGCCCTCTCCACGAGTTACGGATGGGATCCGCCGACGTCCTGGGGGAGCGACCAGCTCGTCTCCCCCGGCCTCACCGAGCAGGTCGGCGCGGAGGCGGTGGCGGGGATGCGCGCCCTCGCCCCGGGCGCCCCGAACGATGAGGAGGCGTCCTCCGCCTTCGTGCAGGCGTTCAAGTCCGCGGATCCGCACGACGTCATGCTCGAGCCGTTCGCCGCGCAGGAGTTCGACGCCACGGTGCTCTGCTATCTGGCCGCGGTCGCGGCCGGCTCGACCGACGGCCAGCAGATGGCCGACGAGCTGATTGACATCACGGCGCCCGGCGGCGACGAGTACAGCTGGCAGCAGCTCCCGGACGCGATCGAGGCGCTCGAGGACGGCAAGGACATCGACTACACCGGCGCCTCCGGGCCGATCGACATGGACGTCCACGGCGACCCCAGCAGCGGTGTCTACGACGTCTACCAGTACAAGCCCGCCGGCGGACTCGAGGTCGTCGGCGAGGTCTCGGTCTCCAAGCCGAACCCGGCCACTCCCTAGCGGCGGCCAAGCCGCTCCACTTCCGGAGCGAAGGGCGAAGCCCGGAGCGACTTATGTTGGGCGGCCGCCTGCCGCCGCGATCTGGTGGCGAAGCCAGATCACCTGACCAACCTGACCTCCAGCGGCGGCGAGAGGAGGACGCCCGCGCCGTCGGCGAGGGCGAGGATCCTGGCGACGTAGGCGCGCGTCTCCGGATAGGGCGGCACGCAGCCGCAAGCCGCCACGGCGCCCGGACCGGCGTTGTAGGCGGCGAGCGCCAGTGGGACCGAGCCGAAGCGGCGCAGCAGGTCCGACATCAGGTGCGCCTGGGCATCTATCGAGGCGACGGGATCGAACGGGTCCCGGAGCCCGTAGGAGCGCGCCGTCGAGGGGATGAACTGCGCGATCCCGAGCGCTCCCGCCGGCGAGACCGCGCGCGGGTTGAAGCCCGACTCCGCCATCAGCTGTGCGGCGAGCAAGCCAGGAGAGACGTTCCATCGCGACGCCGAGTGGAGCAGCGGATCCCGATACGGCGCTGGAACGAATGCGGGCAGCCCGGAGCTGCGCCCGAGACCCTCCTCCTCCCCAAGCGCCGCTTCAGGCCCGACCGCGTTGCCGGCCTCCGAGCAGGGCTGCGGGCCCGCATCGAAACCGAAATGCCAGGCCTCCCACGAGTAGCGCCGCACGAACCCGAACCGCGGTGCGTTCGCATCCAGCCAGCCGTACGCGGACGAAGGGCCCAGATCGAGCTCGGTCGCGCAGCGATGGAGCGAGTGCCCCGGCGGCGCGACCCAGCGAGGGTCCGGGTGCCGCGCGAAGAGCTCGGCCTGCTCAGCGTCAGATCGGTAGCCGGAGACGACCACCAGGTCGATTCCCGCACGGCGGGCCGCGGCGGCCATGCGGTCATAGGCCGCGGCGACGTCGGGCCTCATCCCCTCGCCGTCCCGGTAGACCAGCGGGCCCGAATATCCGCCGCCCTCGGCCTGCGAGGGCATGCCGGTCCAGGAGCTCGTGGGCGCCGACGCCTCGGCGACCGCCGACGCGACCACCGAGATCGGCTGATGAGCACCGAGGCGCTCGCCACCGGGAAGGTCCTCCGGATCGACCTCACCGGCGATCGTGGCCCGAGCCCGCAGCGGCGGGTCGGCGGCGTCCGGGAAGGTGACCCGCAGGCGAGCCGGGTCGACGCGGTTGCGCCTCGCCGCGTCCATGGCGGCGAGTCGCGCTCGCGCAAGATACTCCGCCCGCGAGAGATGCCCGGGGTTCGGCGCACCGTCAGGGAGCCGCGCCGGCGCCAGCAACCGAGGCACGTCGTCGCGCATGCTGCGCGCCGCCGAGAGCGCCGCCAGATCCGCCGCCCTCTGCACCCTCTCCTTTCCCGTGGCGGCCCCGCCGATCGCCGCCAGCGCAAGCGCGGCCAGGATCAGGATGAGCCCGGCGCCGAGAAGGGCCGGTAGAGCCTGGCCCCGCTGGGCGCCGTGCCCGCGTCGCCCGGTCACGTCGG
>DASXSZ010000076.1:0-8487 GCA_036505735.1 Solirubrobacterales bacterium | reverse complement strand
CGCTTCCGCGAAGCGGCCGATAATGCGCGCCCCCGCTACCTGCGCTTGATCGGCGCGCGGGATGACGTGCCAGGCGATCTCGAGGCCGTCTTGGAAAGTTCGGGGCCCCTGGCGAGCTAGATCCTCGGCCCGTCAGGGGCGAAGCACGACCGCTCCGCCGGCGCCGCCCCCCGTTCCTGCCGCGAAGGCCGCGGCGGCTTCCTCGAGCGGGAACTTCGCCGCGACCGAGACCTCGAGCTTTCCGGCCGCGAGCAGCTCGGCGAGCTTGCCGAGCGCGCGGCCGTCGGGCTCCACGATCACCGACGAGATCTTGATGCCTCGCTGCTCGTCCGGTGTGTCCTCGGTGATCGTCGCAAGGCGACCACCGTCGCGCACGGTGCCGATCGCGTCGGCTGAGCCGTTGGGCGCCGCGTTCGCCACGGCGGTCACTCCCAGGCCGCCGCCAATGGCGCGCGCCTGCTTCGGCCAGTCGGGGTCGTGGTAGTCGAGCACGTGGGCCGCTCCCAGTCGGCGCAGGCGCTCATGGCTGGCAGGTCCTGCGGTCGCGATCACCTCGGCGCCGCGCGCCGCGGCCAGCCCAACGAGCATCGTGCCGGTCACCCCGCTCCCACCGTTGACGAGGACCAGATCGTCAGGGCGGACCGCCAGGGCTCCGTCGATCACCTGCGTGGCAGTCAGGGCCGGAACCGGGAACGCACCAGCGGCCTCCCACGAGAGGGCGCCAGGCTTTCGCGCGAGCACCGTCGCCGAGGCGATCAGCAAGGGCGCCCAGGTTCCCTGATCCCGCAGCGGCAGGGGGTGGCTAAGCACCTCATCGCCCGGACCCCCCCGATCTAAGCACCGCCGGCGTCCAGATTCAACAGCCGCTCACGATCGCTTATCGATGCGGCGAATTGGCGGTATGCGTATGGGTTGATGCGATCGCCGTCGACTTCACAGGCGAGACCACGGCGCTGGTCTTCTACGAGGTCGTCGGGGTGGGCGGACTGCTGGCCACCCTCGCGACCCGCTTCGAATCTCGCGTACCTTGGTGATCTCGACCTCGTCGCTCATTCGTCCTCCTTCCGGTCGTCATCGCTCCCCCTGACCCCGCTTCCCCGACGGCGCCCCCAAACGCTCGGTGGCAATCTGCTCGCGGAAGCCCGCGTCCCCCTCGCTGACGGCCCGAGCCCCAGCCAGAACATCGCCGATCTGCCCGTCAGGGATCACCACGGCCCCTGAGCTGTCGGCGAACACGTACTGTCCCGGCATCACTCCCACGCCGGAGAGGACGACCGGCACGTTCGCCTGGAATGGCGTCACCTCGCCTCCGCCCCATTTCGTCGCCTCGCCCGTGCAGTAGGCAGCGAAGTCGTATCGGGCGAGCTCGTCGAAGTCACGCAGGCGGCCGTCGGTGATCACGCCCGCGCACCCATGGACCTGCAACCGCGAGAGCTTCGTACCGCCCCCCATGGACGAGTCGGGGTAGCCGTTGCTCGCCAGGACCAACACCTTGCCCTCCGGCTCGTCGCCGACGGCCTCATAGAAGAGCTTCGCGAGGTTGTAGCGCTCCGGATCGAGGGCAGCTGAGCAGCTTGGGAAGTAGGAGATGGTTACTGCGGGGCCAAACAGGACTCGCCCGGGAGTCGGGCTGACGAGGTCGAGGATGTGGCAGCGATGCCGATGAAGCCGCCCCATGGCGTCGACGAGGTCGGCGGTCGCGAGACCCTCTATCGAGTGCACGCCAGCACCATACGCCGTGCTCAGAGCAACTTGGCTCGCAGCTCGGTGCCTTCCATCCCGGGGAGCAGCCAAGCGGAGTCCGGCGAATGTCGGCCTACACCCGATGGCCCGGCAGGTGCCACCGATGCGGAGCGATCAGCTCACGGCTCTCCTCGGGGCCCCAGGATCCGGGCTCGTAGCGGCGCACGGGTGGCGGGTCCTCGAGCAGGGGCTGGGAGATCTCCCAGATTCGCTCGATCGCCTTCGAGGTGGTGAACAGCGTGCGGTCGCCCGTCATCACGTCGTGGAGGAGGCGCTCGTACGGCTCGAGGGCGCCCGCGGGTCCCTCGAACGCCGTCGCGTAGCTGAAGCTCATCTCCGCCTCCCCCAGCTGCAGGCTCGGACCCGGAACCTTGGCCAGGAACTTCGTCGAGATGCCGCCGGGATCTCCGAGCTCGAAGGTGAGGTGGTCGCAGCCGAAGGACTCCGCCTGGTAGCGGCGGTCGAGGGGGAACATGCGTCGCGTTGGCTGCTTGAAGGCGAGCATGAGCTGGCGATGACCCTCGGCGAGGCGCTTTCCGGTTCGCAGATAGAAGGGGACGCCGGCCCAGCGGTCGTTGTCGACGAACGCCCTCAGGGCAACGAAGGTCTCGGTGTCCGAGTCCCGGGCGACGCCGTCGGTGTCCTGGTAGCCGGCGTACTGACCGCGGACGACATCGGCCGGTTTGAGCGGCCGCATCGCCTCGAACACTCTCGCCCTCCCGACCATCAGTTCCGTCGCGTCGAGCGACGCCGGCGGCTCCATTGCGACGAACCCGAGCACCTGGAAGAGGTGCGTGGCCACCACGTCGCGGAAGGCGCCGGTGTGCTCGTAGAAGTCCCCACGCATCTCGATCGAGAGCGTTTCAGGGACGTCGATCTGTACGTGATCGATGTGGTCCCGGTTCCACACCGGATCGAACATGCCGTTGGCGAAGCGCATCGCGAGAAGGTTCAGAACCGCCTCCCGGCCGAGGTAATGGTCGATGCGGAAGACCTGGGCCTCGTCGAAGGCGGCACGCACGGTCGCGTTCAGCTCCCGGGCCGAGGCCAGGTCGAAGCCGAACGGCTTCTCCAGGATGATCCGCGCTCCTTCGCTGAGACCCGAATCTCCGAGCTCCCTCACAACGGGCGCGGCAGCCAGCGGCGGCAGGGAGAGGTAATGCAGCAGCCTGGGATCGCCGCCGAGCTCCTTCCTCGTGCGCGTCACGGCCTCGCTCAGGGCGCCGAGCCCATTGCCGACGGCGACCAGAGACAGCGAGTCCCGGAAGGCTTCCCAGGAACCCCCCCTCGTCGTCTCCCGTCCGAACTCCTCGATCGCCGCCCCTGCCCGCTGCCGGAACTCCTCGTCGGAGAGGTTCGCTCGTGAGGTGCCGAGGATCCGGAAGCCCCGGGGCATCAGCCCCGTCGCCGCCAGGCGGAAGAGGCCGGGCAGCAGCTTGCGCCTAGCGAGATCCCCGGTGGCCCCGAAGAGGACGATGACGTGATCCTCCGGAGTCCGAGCAGCGGGACTTCGGGCAAGTCCGGTTGAGGTCCTGACGCTCACCCTCGGGCGATGGCCGAGGCGGAGGGGGCGAGGAGTCCACCTCCCTCCACCGGCGCGAGCCGATCCCGAGCTGGGCTCATTGGTCGAGGTTAACCGGCGCACGCCCGTGCGGCACGACCCGCGGCGGGCTCGCCTGCCTCGGAACGCCCGGGCGGGCTGTCATCTCCTTGGCTGCCACGCCGGATGAGCGTAAGCTCCAGTCCAGTGAGCGGGTTCGTCTCCCGAGGCTTCAGCGGCCGCCGACGAACTGCGGGGGATCTGGCGGACCGCCTTCCGCCGGGCCAGTACGACGAACCCGGCTTTCCCGTCCTGACCGCCGGCCCGACGCCCCAGATCGCCACCGACGAGTGGAGCTTCCGGATCGACGGCCTGGTCGCAGAGGGGCGCGAGTGGAGCTGGAAGGAGTTCGGGGCGCTGCCGTTCGAGGAGATCCCGTGCGACATCCACTGCGTCACCAAGTGGTCGAAGCTCGGGACCACCTTCCGCGGCGTCTCGCTCGACCTCCTGCTAGGCGATGCCGAGCCGCTCGAGGCCTACGCGATGGCCTACTCCTACGCCGGCTACACGACGAACCACTCGATCGAGGACCTGACCGACGGGAAGGCCTGGGTGGTGACCGAGCACGAGGGCGAGCCGCTCCCGCGGGAGCACGGCGGCCCGGCCCGCCTGCTCGTTCCCCATCTGTACTTCTGGAAGAGCGCCAAGTGGATCGCCGGGCTGCGGGTGATGGACCACGACGAGCCAGGCTTCTGGGAGATGAACGGCTACCACAATCGCGGCGATCCCTGGAAGGAGGAGCGCTACTGGACGGACTGATGCCCACCCAGATGGCGCCGGTCGAGCAACGGGCGCCAGGACGCTGGCAGGTTGGAACCGTCACCTCGATCAAGCGGGAGACGCCGCGGGTCAAGTCGTTTCGCCTCGAGCTGCCGATGTGGATGCCACATCTGCCGGGACAGCACTACGACGTCCGCCTCACAGCGCCCGACGGCTACCGTGCGCAGCGCTCCTACTCCGTAGCCTCCTCGCCGCTCGACAGGGGAGAGATCGAGCTCACCATCGACCGGCTGGAGGACGGCGAGGTCTCCCCTTACTTCCACGACGTGGTGGTCGAGGGGGACCAGGTCGAGGTGCGCGGGCCCTTCGCGTCCTACTTCGTCTGGCGCGGCGATGGGCCCGTGCTCCTGGTGGGAGGCGGGTCCGGGGTTGTACCGCTGATGGCGATCCTCCGCCACCGCCGCCGCACCATGCCGGAGATGCCGATGCGGCTCATCTATTCGGTTCGTAGCGCCGAGGACGTGATCTACGCAGACGAGATCGGCGACGACGGCCGGCTCACCTTCACCCGGGAGCCACCCCCGGGCTGGAGCGGCCACACCGGCCGCATCGACCGCGAGCTGCTGGAGCAAGCCGGCCTCGGCTCGGGCACCGCGTTCGTCTGCGGTTCCCACGGATTCGTCGAGACGGCGTCGGACCTGCTGCTTGAGGCGGGATTCCCGGCCGAGCGGATCCGCACCGAGCGCTTCGGGCCGACGGGCTGAGCATGCCGCTCCACGACGGGCACGGCAGGTGTTGACGCTCTCGACCTCGCGGGCGGACGGCGAGGGCGAAGACGTGAGCGGCGCGAAGCTCGCTGAGCTCGCCCGGCAGCTCGGCGCGGAGGAGGTCGAGCGGGAGGTCCTGGCGGACGATCGCGACCTGATCGAGAGCCGCCTGCGCTATTGGGTGGACGAGCGGGGATGCGAACTCGTGCTGACCACCGGCGGTACGGGCCTGGCGCCCGCGGACGTGACTCCCGAGGCAACAGCCGCCGTTATCGAACGCCCGGCACCCGGGATCGCCGAGGCAATCCGCCGGGCCTCGCAACCGCACACCGAGTTCTGGATGCTCTCGCGCGGCGTCGCCGGAACCCGTGGCTCGAGCCTGATCGTCAACTTCCCCGGAAGCCCGGCCAGCGTCGAGCAGACGGCTCCCGGGATCGCCCGCGTCCTTCCCCACGCCCTGGCGCTGCTGCGGGATGAGGGGGCCGGTCACCGTTGAGATCCTTGAACTGGGCCGCACCCTGCTCTCAGGACACTCCGCAGAGCGCCACCCGTCGATCCCTGCGGTTTGAGGCATGAGCGCTGAGGCGTCCGGCACCCTTGCTCCGGTGGACGAGGGGGACCACGTCCTCGGCGCGGAGCAGCCCGAGCTGACACTGGTCGAGTACGGGGACTTCGGCTGCCCCTCCTGTTTCGCCGCTCGGCGCCCGCTCGAATCCCTGCTCGACCGCTACGACACCCTTCGCCTGGTCTGGCGGCACCTCCCCGACACCGATCTCCATCCCGGCGCCGATCTCGCCGCAGAGCTCTCGGAGCTGGCCGCTGACAACGGCAGGTTCTGGGACGCGCACTCCATGCTCCTTTCCGGCCGCGAGAGCTTCACCCCCCAGGACCTGCTCTCGGTCGCGACGCGCCTCGACCTGGATGCAGAGGAGGCCGAGGCCGCACTTGTGGCTCGCACTTATCGCCGTCGCATCGTGGACGACGTAGCCGGAGCAGAACGCGCGGGCGCGCACGGCACGCCCTCCTTCTTCATCGACGGCGAGCGTCTCGAGGGCCCATGGCGACAGCTCGCGCAGGTCGTTCCGGAGCGGCTCGAGGAGCGACGGGCGTGATCCCGCGGGAGAGGTGATCGGCACGGGCGCTCCGGAGACGGCCCAGTTCGCTGACGAGGTCAGCGCGCGGTAGGTTGAATCGCCGCACCCGTTCCCCCGACCCGTCGCCCCTGCCGCTTGCAAGGCAGGGCAGTACTGCGCCGGGCAGAGAGAAGCGTTCGCTATCGCTCGCGATGGCCTGATGTTGGCACGGGGATGGGCTCAAATAAATGACGTTGGGGCACCGCCTGACGCTCTTTGTCTTCGGTGATCACCTCCCTTCTCAATACGGGGCGCATCGTCTCCGAATAGCCCTCGATCGCTTCCTCACGAACGACCGGCTCGATCACGAAGCCGCGATCGCCGACCATCGCCAGTTCAGCATGCAGCCGTTTCGGCGCCGAGCCCGAATCCGCACGATGTAGAACAAGCTGCTCAAAGATTCGCCCAAGAGCCGCCCGGACCGAGTCGATCTCCCCTCGGCCTCGCCTGCGATCACGCGACGCAGCTCGCTCAGGCGCTCGAACGTCGCTTGCTCGACATCGCTGAGCTCCGCCCAGTTTTCGACCGCCGCCTCTTGCTCACGCAGTCGCTCCGCTTCGGCTCCAGCGGCCTCGAGCTCCGCCGTCAGTCGGCGGTGGTCGGGGCCATGACCAACTCGGGACTGTGCAGGGTCGGAGGGTCGCACGGCCGGTCGTCCGGCGACCGCGCGACACCTTTGAGTTCCTCCCGCGCCCGGCGAATCAGCCGGTCGAAGCTCGTCCCGTGGCTGTCTTTCGTCCGGGTCAACCGCCGATTGAGGGGATCCGAAGACGCCGAAGCAGCAGAGCCGCCGAGAGTATGGTGACGGGTGTACCCCCAACCAATCGAGGAGGTCAATCATGGCCTTGACCGATCCCGTGCTGTCCGGCCCGGGCGCCGGACGTACCGTGACCTACGGCGGGGGCTCGAGCGCAGAGCTCAAGCTCGAGGGCGACCAGTCAGCAGGCGAGTGGGCCGTCGTCGAGTTGCGCGTGCGGGCCGGCGATGAACCGCCGCTCCACACCCACACCCGTGAAGACGAGACGCTTTACGTCCTCGACGGCGCCATCACCGCCTACGTTGGCGATGAGCGGATCGAGGTGGAGGCCGGCTCTTACGCGGCGCTTCCCAAGAATGTCCCGCACGGTCTGAGCGTGCGTGGTGACGAGGTGCGGCTGCTGGATACGGTCGAGCCGGCGGGTTTCGAGTACTTCCTGGTACCCCGTGATGAGAGCGACGCCGACCCAGCGAAGTTCGGCCTCGTCATCCACGACGCGGTCCCATCAGAGTAGGCCCGCCGCCGCCGGGGCGCAGTCCAGCCGCGGCGTCCCCTCCGAGGCGGATCGATGATGCACGGCAGCTGGAACAGTATGGCGCGCCCAGCGCAGCAAGCGCTGGCTAGGTCTAAGACGGCTTAGCTCATCCCCGAGCGTCATCCCGACGGGGGCCGAGATGTTGCGTGGTCGCGGCGACCAAGGCCGGACACACTCAGCCGTTAGACGCGGAAGTCGTGATCCAGCTCGACCGGAAGAGCCGGCTGCGTGAAATCGCGTCCATATACTTCCTGCAGCCGCTGGACGAACCACCGACTGATGTCCGCATCAGACGAGGTGAGGCGCTGGGGGGCATCGGGATCGGTTGCCTCCATGTAAACGATGGCGAGGGTGCGGCCATCCGGCGTCTGCTGATGCCAAACGGCTTGGCGCGTGATCCCGGCGTCCTTCAGCGCGGCCGCATATTCATGCCGGCGATGAGCCTCCAGCTCGTCCCAGGTTTGGCGATAAAGATCCTCCTTCCCACGCACGATGGGAATGGCATACACGATTTCGGTCATAGCGCCTTCCTTCCTCAAAACGACCTGGTCGGCTGAACGTACTCGGAATCGGCCAGTCGACGCGCTCGGCGAGCTGGTCCGTCGTCGAGCCCCAAGACGCGATCCGCCCGGCGACGCGACTTGGGCGACCTCGACCAATACCACGGCCTCCGCTCGACAAAACGCTGCTACGCCGGGGCCGGCTACGGGGCGTAGCCCCCGTCAATCCACTGCTTGAACAGCTGGACCTTGTCTTCTGACCAGGGTTGCTCACCGCTGGCGCTTGGGGGCATGGTCCCGTTCGATACTTGGTCGTAGACACCGGCCGCGTTATCGGGCTGGCTCATGTACGCGTAATCGTCGAGTGGAACCTCGAGTCGGCTCATGTGCTCTATGTCCACGCTCCTGAACAACGGCACGATGTCGGTCTTGAAGCTGGTGGCCATGGGCGATACCTCCTCTACGTTGTCCTGCGACACCGCCCGCCCAGGATCTCGCGTAGGTGACCGCGCGGTCGAACTGGCGCCGCCGGAGATCCACCTCTCCGCGTGGCGGCACGGCATCGGGGGGTACTCTCATACCGTGTTCACCTTCTTCGCCGACGCGGTACTGATCCGACCCTTCATCGCCGAGCTCGCCCACGCTGAGACAGCGCCTCTTTGATGCGGGCCGCCGGTATCAGCGAGTTCGGCGGTTATGTCGGGCGGATCGACCTCCCAGATCCGCGCCCCC